>NZ_AWUH01000144.1:0-3260 GCF_000689175.1 Wolbachia endosymbiont of Glossina morsitans morsitans
CATTTTCCTCTTCTTCAAGCGCTTTTAATAGTTCAATTTTGTCTTTTTAGTTAAATTTTTGGATTTAAAGTCTCAACTATTACCTGTACGTATAAATCACCACGAGCATGTGAGTTCATATATGGCATACCCTTTTCCCTACAACGTAGTTTGGTACCAGTTTGAGTGCCTTCAGGGACCTTTACTTTTATTTTAGCTCCATCAATTGATTGAATATCGATTTCACCACCAAGCACTGCTAGTGTCATTCTTATAGGCACTTTACAGTGTAAATCTGTTTTATTTCTAGCAAAGATTTTATGGAAAATTATTTTCACGTATACGTATAAATCTCCACTTTTTCCACCTTTTGTTCCAGCTTCTCCTTTACCACTTATCCTTACCTTAGCTCCTTTTTCTATGCCTTTTGGAATTGAAACGGATGTATTTACTTCATCTCTTCTACGTCCACTTCTACCACATTTCTTACATTTGTTTTGTATTATTTCTCCTTCCCCATAGCATGTAGTACATGTTCTTTCGATGGCTAAAAAAGCCTTGTTGAGTTCTAATCCTATCGCTTCCCTGGCAAGTGTGGCACTGAACTGGTTTAATTGCTCCTTCGCCACCTGTGCCTTGGCATGTATCACATTTTACATTTGTCACATAATGTATAGGCGCTTGTATTCCTTTAAATGCATTTTCTAAGGTAATTTCAAGCTCATAACGTTTTACATTTGTCACATAATGTATAGGCGCTTGTATTCCTTTAAATGCATTTTCTAAGGTAATTTCAAGCTCACAACGTACGCCTGCTCCAGATACTCCTGTTGTACTTCTTTTTGCTCTCGATCTACTTGCACTACCACCGAATCCTCTACCAAAGAAGTCATTGAATATGTCGCTAAAATCTCCTGCAGAGCTAAAGCCTTGAAATCCACCAGAAGCACCTTCGTGGCCATAACGGTCATAGCCTGCCCTTTTCTCAGAGTCAGACAGAACTTCATATGCAGCTGTTACTTCTTTAAATTTTTCCTCTGCTTCTTGATTGGATTTCTATGAGGATGATATTTTAATGCTAATTTTTTGTACGCTTTTTTTATCTCATCAATACTGGCATTTCTGCCTACTTCCCGCAGATCATAGTAGTCTTTTTTTTTTTGCTCATATATAATAGTTTAGTGCTTAACCTTTAAAGATAGGTATTACATATATTAATTTCAAGTGTGACTTCTGTTTCCTATAAAATGTGGTGCACCCTGAGCGACTTGAACGCCCGACCTTTTTGATCCGTAGTCAAATGCTCTAATCCAACTGAGCTAAGGGTGCTTTCACAAAGTTAACTTTAGCAGGTTTTGTAGCTTGATTCAATTAATTTGGCTAAAAATAAAACTGTTAATTTTTATCACGCGTGAACCCCTTACAATTCCCAAACTTCTGTTGCAAATAAGGATTATCAAATGCATTTTGAGGAGGAGCAGTTGGAGTAGTATTAGGATCTTGAGAAAAGTAAGGAGGTGGTGCATCATAACGAGAAGAATCTCCATAACCATGCCCTTGTCTAAGACAGCTATCTACCGCTCCTTTAGCTTTCTCGATATTTTCTGATTCTTCCTCATGCTTCATATGAAAAGCTAAACCACCAGCAAAACATACGAGAGAATTAACGCTAAGGATAGCTAAACCCCACACTGGTAAGACTGGGTAAACAGCACAAGCTACCAAAGCTGCCAAAGAAACAACGCCAACCGCAAATTCTATATTTCTGAACGTTTTAAATTTACTATCCAGGTAATCTATTTTTTCTTCTTTTCTAGCCACTTTTCTGCTGCTGTTATACCAAAAACACATACCAGCATGGAAAGCAACACACACAACTGCAGCTACTATACCCAAAGCTGATAGCTTTCTACTGTCTTCTGATTCTTTTTTATTCTCTTTTCTCCCTTGATGAGTGGTATTACCATTGTTAATATTCGTTATATTATTAACCGTAGTGTGACCACGTCCACCGAATAAAGAATCCATCCAGCATTATAATAGCAAATAATCCCAAAAGTCTAAACCTCTATTGTGTACATGTGTATGTGTAATCTGAGAGCCTGTAGGTTGTGCGTTATTCCCTGCGTTATATTGATCATTTCTGCTTCCTGTATCGTGCCTATTGCTTGAATTTGGATGTGTAAATTTTTCATACGCATTTTTAAAATTCTCCTCACTCCAATTTGTGGTATTTTGCGTATTACAAAATTGTAAAAACTCTTTAACATCACTGTTACTACCAGATTTCTTTATATAGGCTAACGCATACCTTTTTAAAACACTATAACTTGCTACCATAAATACTCTCTTAAGTTAAGATTAAATTAATAAATACTTACTTATTACAACAAGATAACATCTACTTGTCAACTTGAGCCTGATTCAAGTATCCGTTCAGAGTGTGGCGGAAGAACTTATTCAAATAATGTAGGTGGTAAAATATAAACATTTTATAAAGTGAAAAATGGACTTTTCAGACCACTGCCGAGCTAAAAAAGCCCTAAAAACCGTGATACTTAGGCCACTTCTTGCTTAAGGTGTACAATTTCAGCTTGAGAAAGGCCAGTAGATTCAGCTATTAAATTAACAGATACACCAGCTTTAAGTAAATTTTTTGCAACTTCGATTTTTCCTTTCTCTATACCTTCCTCAAGTTTGTATTCAAGAATGGCTTCTTCTTTCCGCAGATCCATTATTCTTTCTTCATATGCTACTAAATCTTTTTCATTCCAGCTAAACCCGTCTAATTCATCGTAGGCTAACTTTATTATTGGTGCTTTTTCTGCTATATTCCTTAGGTCTTCATCTGTAGTTTCATCTGCATACTGTTGTCTAAGTGAAGAAGGTCGCCCCTCCTCACTCGACTTCAAAACCGTACGTGAGACTTTGCGCCTCATACGGCTTCTCTCCAATTTGGTGCTTTTCATGCACACCTCCTGTGTAATTCATCGTGACAATGTCCATGTAACAAAGATAAGTTTTTGATCATGTTGTTTCGTCTATTCCGGTCTTTGTGATGTATTTCTATTGTATCATCACTTTTAAACCATAGTCTACAATTATCACATTTACTTTGTTGTAACTTCAATAGTTTTATTACTCTTAATGGCTTATCTGGTATTTTTCTCAGACGTTTACCCCAATAAACCCAATCACCATCATATGGAGATCTGGTTTTTTGCACTTTGATATGTCGTTTAATATCATGATCGCTGTGTATAATAAGATGTATCTTGTTA
>NZ_AWUH01000145.1:0-2908 GCF_000689175.1 Wolbachia endosymbiont of Glossina morsitans morsitans
GATAAGTATAAAAGTAGCTAGAAAATAAACATTTTTGATGAGATTATATGGAAAACTGGATGCCAGTGTCAAGCACTGGCGTGACACCCTTCACGGACTTTTAAATTACTTTAGCTATAAATATCAAGAAATTTACCAAATGAAAAAAAAGGCAAAAGAAGCCCTGGGGTTATTATCCGCTTTAAAATATTGGCGTTTTTTATGTTTTAAACGCTTGACAAGCGAGATTCAGCCACTTTTAATTGCAACTAACTTACGCTGCAAATGTTTAAGAAATTTACTAAGCAGAAAAAAAGACGAAGAATCCCCGATTTAGCTAGTCTTTTACTATCTCTGTCGAGTATTGGCATTTTTTTGATGTCTTGTAACGCTTTATAAGCGCGTTCAGCTTACTTAGATAAAAACCTAGATGTAGATGAACTTTTGTAAAGACATACAGTATCAATATACTGCAAAAAATTGAACACAAGACGCCGATACATTAAGTAATCCTCACCTTTTAATCTGCAGATTGGCGAAAGCAAATACAATAGCTTCAGTTCCATGATAAGGGGGCTGGCGAGGTTTGTCAAGGAAGTTTTTTCGTTTCTATGTTGTCAGCTACTTGGATGACGCCAATCTGAGTTGACTACACCAACTCACATTCAGCAAAAAAGAAAGCTATCTCCTTACGAGCATTTTCTAGACTATCTGAGCCGTGAACTCTATTTTCACTAATATCATCAGCAAAATCACCCCTGATTGTGCCTTTATCTGCCTGCTTTGGATCGGTAGCTCCCATGATTTGTCTGTATTTACTTACTGCATTTTCACCAACTAAAACTTGAACTACCACAGAACCAGAGGTCATAAACTCTATTAATTCCCCCAAAAAAGGCCTATCTTTATGAATTTCATAAAACAGCTCTGCTTGTTTTTTTGTTAGTAACATCATTTTTTGTGCTGTATTTTTCAGCCCAGATTGTTCGATGTAGGAATTTATATTGCCTGTAATATTATTTTTTACTGCATCAGGTTTTAAGATTGAAAGTGTCTTCTCAATTGCCATATCATTTCCTTATATAGAATAGTACATTTATAGATTTATTTTATTACAAATTTTAATTTCATAGAAGTGATTTTTTATCTATAATTAAGGACAAATCATCAAGGAGGTATTGTATGGGTAAATGTTGTAAAAATAACACTACTAAACAAGCTGAATCTACTACTAAAAAATTAGTAAGTAACTTTAAGTCATCGCTTTTGTGTGGAACAAAAGGGTTTTTGACTTTTAGTCTGGCATTTTTAAGTTATTTGGAATATAGTTCACATCATAATACAAAATTAAAAGAAGGTGCTGCCTTTGCAATGAAAAGAAACACTATTCAATTTCTTGAAATGACAATCATAGCACCGCTTGTTTGTTTTGCACTGCCAGCTATGCTAGGCAGTATGAGCCTCATGCAATGCGCACTTTTATGTGCTGCCTTAATGATTGCCACATGTTTTATTGTCAGAACTTTTCATCTGCGTGAGAAGTTAATGGAAAAAATCACTAACCATAGTAGAAAAGAAATAGACGCGGAATTTAAGAAAGATACTATAAAATTTCCTATTTTTGATCAAAATAGAAAACACATCGAGTATAATTCGCCCAATTCAGGGCAACCACTGAATGAAACGAGTAGCACCTCTCTTTTCGTTAAAGTTTTACTTTTCCCTCTAAAGGTTCTTTTGAAGGTCCTGCAAAGTTGTATAATGCTATCTTTAGCTGCTGTTGAACTTCTTGAAACCGTGCCAAGTTTTTGTGTTGATCTGTTTTTTGATAGAAGTTTTGAATCCACACAGAGTAACATGCAGAGATTTGGCCACTTATTGTATGCAAATGTGAGAAATTTAGTGCCTATAACTAAATTTGATGAGTGCGTAGCTAATTTTATAGGTACCCCGAAAGTAACTTGTTGTAGTAGTGCGTAGGTGAAAAAGGCAGTTATCTTATTTAATCTTGGCGGGCCTGATTCACTAAATGCGGTCCGTCCTTTTTTATTCAACCTTTTTTGTGACAGGAGAATAATCAATCTACCGAATCCCTTTCGGTTTCTTTTAGCAAAGTTTATATCTGCGAAACGAGAAAATACTGCACGAAAAATATACGAGGAAATTGGAGGTAAATCGCCAATTCTAGAGAATACAAAAATGCAAGCTAATGCTTTAGAACTAAAATTAAACGAAAATAGAAACCATGTACACAAGGTATTCATCTGCATGCGCTATTGGCGTCCATTTGCTGACGAAGTTATTGAAAGTGTAAAACAGTTTGATCCTGATGAAGTGATTCTGCTGCCACTATACCCTCAATATTCAACTACCACAACTCTGTCATCCATCGAGAATTGGCAAAAAAATGCTAAACGGTATGGCCTAAAATGCAATACAAAAATGATTCACCGTTATTATGATAACCAAGATTTTATTGAAGCTCACGCTAATCTGATAGCTAAGTACTATAAATTGGCTAGCAAAATCGGTAAACCAAGAGTCCTATTTTCAGCCCATAGCTTACCTCTTAGTATCATTAAAAAGGGCGACCCTTACGCTTCACAGGTAGAAAGAAGCGTAAAGTTAATAGTAGAAAAGTTAGCTATCAATAACTTAGATTGGTCAATATGCTATCAGAGTAAGATTGGTCCTGTAAAATGGCTAGAGCCAAGCACTGAAAGTGAGCTATTACGCGCAAAAGCTGATGGTGTACCTGTAGTTCTATCACCTATATCTTTTGTTTCTGAGCATTCAGAAACTCTAGTTGAACTTGATATAGAATATAAAGCAATTATCAAGGATGGATATTACTTTCGCGTGCCAACTCTCAGTACCGATTCTTTGTTTATAAAATGCTTAGCCGATTTGTGCATAAATCTCCCTTAAA
>NZ_AWUH01000146.1:0-9078 GCF_000689175.1 Wolbachia endosymbiont of Glossina morsitans morsitans
TTACACTTCATAGGAAGCTTAGCAGTTGCCTTTTCAAGCGCCAATCTTGCTAAATGCATGGGAACATCACTGCTAATTTCAAACAACATTCTACCGGGCTTAGCTTTAAATACCCAAAACTCAACACTACCTTTCCCTTTACCCATACGCACATCCGCCGGCTTTTTACTAACAGGGGTATCAGGAAAAATTCTTATCCACACTTTACCAGAGCGTTTTAATGTTCTAGATATTACACGCCTTGCAGTCTCAATATGCTTAGATTGAATCCTACCTGCTTCCATAACCTTTAGACCATAATCTCCAAAAGATAATGTGCTACCACCTTTCGTGTTACCCTTAATTCGTCCTTTAAATACTTTTTTATATTTACTTTTTTTAGGAACAAACATTTCAATATACCTAATTAGTTACCAATATAAACCCAGACCTTAACTCCTATGATGCCATATATAGTTTTTGCTTCAGCAAAAGCATAATCTATATTAGCACGTAAAGTATGCAAAGGTAAACGGCCTTCTTTATACCACTCAGTACGAGCTATCTCAGCTCCGCCAAGGCGCCCAGAACAACTTACTTTAATACCTCTAGCACCCATCCTCAAACAACTTTGAATAGCTTTTTTCATCGCTCTTCTAAATGACCCCCTTTTTTCTAACTGCTGTGCAATGCTGTTTGATATTAAAACTGCATCTATTTCAGACCTTTTAACCCCTACTACATTCACTTCCACATTATTTTTTACTTTTTCAGCTATCTTTTGCTTTATCTTCTCAATATCCGAGCCTTTCTTACCTATTATCACTCCAGGTCTAGAAGAATGTATTATTACAGATACCAAATCGATCGTACGCTCTATAATTACTTTAGAAACACCAGCATGCTTAAAAGATTCATTTATATAACTGCGAACAGACAAATCTTGATGCAACCCTTGTTTATAACCCTTCTCAGCGTACCAAATAGATGACCAAGTATTAATTATTTTTAACCTAAATCCTTTAGGATTAACGTTTCCCATATTTTTGCACTTTCCTTATTAATTTTCTATTTTTATGAATCATATAATTTCCCCCAATTTTACAGTTATATTACTATAACGTTTACTAACTCTATTAGCTCTACCCATAGCTTTTGGACATACCCTACGCAAAGTAAGAGACTTACCTATTAAAATTTCTTTTATATATAAATTATCGATATCCAATCCATAATTTTGAGCATTAGCAATCGCAGAATTTAATACCTTCCTATAAGACCTGCAGGCCTTTTTTTCACAAAATCTTAATTGCACAGTGGCAAAAGAAACTTTTTTATTACGTACCAAACCAGCAACCAAATTCAATTTACGAGGAGTTGATTTTAAAACCCTAGAACCAGCTTTAACTATTACATCTCTGTTTTTCATATCAATTACCTTCTTGTCGCCTTTTTATCACCACTATGCCCAGTAAATTTACGAGTGGGTGAAAACTCACCAAACTTATGACCTATCATATTCTGATCATTAACATTCACAGGAATGTAATCCTTACCATTATAAACAGCAAACTTTAAACCTAAACAATTAGGAAGAATTACAGAAGCCCTGGAATGAACTTTTATAGCCATGTTAACAAACCCCTTGTTTAAAGCATTATTCACCGACTTTAATATAGAAGGATGACAAAAAGGAGGCTTCCATGCAGATCTACTCATAAACTAACCTTTCAATTGTTTTATATACTTATCACTAGATTTATTTCTCCTTCGAGTTTTCTTTCCTTTTGTTGCAACACCCCAAGGAGTAACAGGGTGACGACCACCAGAGGTTTTTCCTTCCCCGCCTCCATGAGGATGGTCAACCGGATTCATTGCAACTCCACGTACAGTAGGTCTAATCCCAAGCCACCTACTTCTCCCAGCTTTACCCAACTTTCTATTCTTATGGTCAGGATTAGATACTACACCAATAGTAGCCTTGCAAGAAGATAAAATCAACCTAATTTGACCAGACCTGAGTCGTAATAAAACATATTGGCCATCACGACCAACGATTTGTGCATAACAACCAGCAGCTCTAGCAATCGCAGCACCATTACCTGGCTTCAGCTCAACATTATGAACGAAAGAACCAACAGGTATATGCTTGAGTAGTAAACAATTCCCTGGCAAAATATCAGCATCATTCCCAGCTGTAACAACGTCACCTGGCTTCATACCTTGAGGAGCTAATATATAAGACTTAATATCATCTTCCTTATATGATATTAACGCCAAAAACCCACTTCTATTTGGGTCATACTCTATTTTTTCAACTATACCTTGACCACTTCTATTACGCTTAAAATCTATCACTCTATACTTCTTTTTGTGACCACCACCCCTATGACGAGTTGTAATTCTACCATGATTATTTCTTCCACCACTGGACTTTTTACCAGATGTAAGAGATTTTTCTGGCTCATCTTTTGATAAACCAACTTTACTCACTAACACAGTCCCACGAGAAGACGGAGTAACAGGATTAAAAAATTTCATACCCATACTAAACGCTCATTATATCTAATTTTTGACCATCCATCAAAGAAAAATAAACTTTCTTTTTCTGTTTTTCACAACCAATCACACCCCTAAAACGCCTATATTTAGGCTTAATTCTAACAACATTTATAGAAGAAATTTTAACATCAAATAGAGACTCTATTGCCAACTTTATTTGACGCTTATTTACATTTACAAAAACATACAAAGAATATTTATTAAACTTCTCCCTCAAAAAAGAGGCCTTTTCTGTAATTATAGGAGATTTTATTATATTATTACATTTGATCATAACAATCTACCTTCAAGATGCTTTAAAGTATCCTTTGTCAACATCACGCATTCGTGATTCAATATATCAAAAACATTTAACCCAATAGGTTTGATTAAGTCTACATAGTGCAAGTTTTTAGCCGCACGCAACAAATCATCTCCATAATCACCAACTATCAAAAAGGAAGAAAATTTAAAATTTTTAATACATTTACACATTTCAGACGTTTTCTTCACATCAATATTCAAATTATCCAGAATAATTACTTGATTATTTAAATACTTTAGAGATAAAGCAATTTTTAAACCAAATTTGCGTACCTTCTTATTAAGAGAATAAGTATGACTCCTCACAACAGGGCCGAAAATAATCCCACCACCTCTAAATTGAGGAGATCGCAAGCTCCCTTGTCTTGCCCTACCGGTACGTTTTTGACCATAAGGTTTAGCTGTTGTACCAGAGACATCACTAATACCTTTTGTTTTATGAGTACCAGCTCTTCTCTTCGCTAATTGCCATCTTACTATATCATGCAAAACACTCAATTTTTGCTTAGCAGAAAATATCAAAGGATTGAGCTGAGCAGTACCTACATTATCATTAGATAGATCAACTAAATTACATTCCATAACTAACTTACCAAATTACTAGCATCATCATTTACATCTAACAGTAAACCTACCGGAAAAGGAACATCTTTATGTAAAGATTTTTTAACTGCATCTCTTACAAAAACATAGGAATTTTTAAACCCAGGAACATTATTACCCTTCACAGCAATTATACTATTTTCATTATCAATGGATAATATCTTCATATTTTGTGCAGTTATCCTGCTGTTACCTAAATGACCAGCCATTTTCTTTCCTTTGAATACTCTACCAGGATCCTGACATTGGCCAGTGGAACCTTGTGATCTGTGAGCAATAGAAACACCATGAGATGCCCTAAGCCCACTGAAATTATGCCGCTTCATCACACCAGCAAATCCTTTACCTATAGAATAACCCGTAATATCAAGATATTGACCAACCACAAAATGATTGATTCCCACTTTTTTACCACATTCTATTCCCGACAGGTCATTTAATCTACTTTCGTATAACTTACATTTATTATTTATACCCTTTTTCTTTAAATATTCCAACTGAGGTTTTGCTATATTTTTAAAATCTCCTGTGCCTAAAATGACTGAATTATAGCCACATTTATCTTGTCCTTTTATATCAATAATATAAGTTTCGCTGAGATGCAATAAAGTTACAGCCATGCGACTATTGTCAGAATACATAGCAGTATGACCAATATTCATCATTAGTAAACCAATTCTCCTCAGCGAATTTATTCTCTTCATTTCCTTCTCCTAAACCTTAACTTCCTTGACTTTTAAATCCACTTCTACGCCAGCAGAAAAAGATAAACCTGTAAGCATCTGCATCATAGTAGGAGTAAGATCATGTAAAACAATCAAACGCCTAGAAGTTCTCATTTCAAACTGTTCGCGAGATTTTTTATCAACGTGAGGAGATCTATTAACAATAAATTTAGAATCTTTCCTTGGCAACGCAATCGGACCAGATAATTTTGCACTGGACCGCTTTAATTCATCAACAAATTTTCGAACACACTCCTCCAATAAAGAACAATCGAAAGCCTTAATGTTAATATATATATCTTGCTTCATCTTAGTTGCTACACTCACTCCAAAATTTCAGAAACAACACCAGAACCAACAGTTCTACCGCCTTCTCTTATCGCAAAACGCAATCCCTTATCCATTGCTATCGGTACTTGCAATTCTACTTCTACACTCACATTATCTCCTGGCATTACCATCTCCTTCCCATCTAGCAATTTTATGCTCCCAGTTACATCCGTTGTCCTTAAATAAAACTGTGGCTGGTAATTCGCAAAAAATGGTGTATGCCTTCCTCCTTCCTCTTTCTTTAATATATAAACCTCCGCCTTAAACTTTCTATGCGGTGTTATCGTCCCCGGTTTCGCTAATACTTGCCCTCTCTCCACTTCTTCTCTTTTTGTTCCTCTTAACAATATTCCTACATTGAGTCCTGCATTTCTCTTATCCAGCAACTTCTTAAACATCTCAACATCTGTGCATATCGTCTTTTGCGTCGCTTGCAGAACTATTATCTCTATCTCTTCTCCCGTCTTTATCTCTCCCTTCTCTATTCTTCCTGTTACCACTGTTCCTCGCCCCGATATCGAAAATACATCTTCGATTGGCAATAGAACTACATATTCATCTAACTTTTCCATCAATTTGTCTATTGATTTCTTTCCATATTCGCTGCTGTCATTCTTCAGCGCCTTGAGTGCTGAACCAACCACCACAGGCACTTCATCCCCTGGAAATCCGTATTTACTCAGTAATTCCCTCACCTCCATTTCTACTAAATCTATCATATCGGCATCAGCAACATCAGCTTTATTTATATACACCACGATATATCCAACACCTACCTGCTTCGCCAGCAATATATGCTCTCTCGTTTGTGGCATTGGCCCATCAACCCCCGACACTACCAATATCGCCGCATCCATCTGTGCTGCACCTACTATCATGTTCTTTACATAGTCAGCGTGTCCAGGACAATCAACGTGTGCATAATGCCTTTTTTCCGTCTGATACTCAACATGCGCTGTTGCTATCGTTATCCCCCTCTTCCTTTCTTCTGGCGCTTTATCTATCTGATCGTACGCTACAAAATTTCCACAATGCTTCGTTATCGCCGCTGTTAACGTCGTCTTCCCATGATCCACATGTCCTATTGTTCCCACATTTACATGCGGCTTTCCAAATGCTTCCACTACTGCTGTCATAATTATTACCCTTAATTATACTCTAACTTTAACTCATCAACCACATATTGTGGCACTTGCTCATAACAAGAAAAATGCATACTATACTGCGCCCTTCCCTGAGACATAGAACGCAAAACGTTGATATAACCAAACATATTTGCAAGAGGTACCGAAGCAGTAATTATTTTACTATTATTACCTAAATCGAGCATATCAGCAACATTTCCCCTTCTACTATTTATATCACCCATAACATCACCCATATATTCTTCAGGAGTAATGATTTCAACTTTCATTATAGGCTCCAGCATTTTTGGACCAGCTTCATTTGCCATCTCTTTAAAAGCACCTTTAGCAGCAAGTTCAAAAGCTAAAGGACTAGAATCAACTTCATGAAAAGCACCATCAAGAAGGATAGCCTTAAAATCAATCAACGGAAATCCCGAAATTATACCACCTTCTTTTATCAACTCCAAGCCATTTTCTACCCCAGGAATATACTCTTTTGGAATAGCACCACCTACAATTTTACTTTCAAATTGAAACCCAGAACCAGGCTCAAGAGGTTCAAATTTTATTTTAACCTTAGCAAACTGACCAGCTCCACCAGATTGTTTTTTATGAGTGTAATCAATTTCAACAGATTTAGTGATAGTTTCACGATATGCAACCTGAGGAGCACCGACGTTAGCCTCAACGTTAAATTCGCGCTTCATTCTATCAACAATAATCTCAAGATGGAGCTCACCCATGCCTTTCAATATAGTCTGGCCACTTTCCGCATTTACTGACATTCTCAAAGAAGGATCTTCTGCAACCAACCTATTTAGAGCAATACCTAATTTTTCCTGATCTGAAGTGGTTTTAGGTTCCACAGCAATTTCAGTAACAGGCTCAGGAAATTCCATACGCTCCAATAATATAGGAAAATCAACAGAACATAAAGTATCTCCGGTGGTTGTTTTCTTTAGCCCGACTAAAACAACTATGTCTCCAGCCCTAGCCTCAGTTATATCTTCTCGGTTATTTGCATGCATAAGTAACACTCTGCCAATCCCTTCAGTTTCGTTTTTTAACGCATTTGAAACGGTAGATTTAGACTTTAATTTACCAGAATAAATACGGATAAACGTCAAGCTGCCTACAAATTTATCCGTCATCACTTTAAATGCAAGAGCAACAAATTTCTCTTTTTCTGAAGGTTTGACCTCAATTTTCTTTTCTGAATCTTTAGGACCAATTCCAACAATTACATCAACATCAATAGGAGAAGGTAAAAAGTCAACCACACCATCTAAAAGTGGTTGTACGCCTTTATTTTTAAAAGCTGATCCACATAACATAGGAACAAATTTTCCTTTAATGGTCCCATTTCTCACGCATTTTTTCAGTAAATCCACTGGCAGATCATTAGACTCAAAGTAAGTATTCATCGCTTCATCATCCATCTCAGCTGCAGCATCTAATAAAAGATTTCGATATTCTTGAGCCTTATCAAGCAAATCAGAAGGAATATCTTCATAAGAAAATTTAGCGCCCAACGTTTCTTCTTGCCATATAATGGCTTTCATAGAAATAAGGTCAATTATACCTTTGAAATCTTTCGCACTCCCTATTGGTAAATGAATAACTAAAGGTGCTGCACCAAGCTTCGTCTTTATCATATCAACACATCGATAAAAATTTGCCCCTATTCTATCCATCTTATTAACAAAGCAGATACGAGGAACGCTATATTTATCAGCTTGACGCCACACTGTCTCAGATTGAGGTTCAACTCCAGCAACTCCATCAAATACAGCAACTGCACCATCCAAAACCCTTAAAGATCTCTCAACTTCAATAGTGAAATCAACGTGACCAGGAGTGTCTATTATATTGACCCTATGATCATTCCAAAAACATGTTGTTGCAGCAGATGTGATTGTAATACCACGCTCTTTTTCCTGCTCCATCCAATCCATAGAAGCTGCACCATCGTGCACTTCACCAATTCTATTTTGCTTACCAGTATAAAATAAAATACGCTCTGTTGTGGTAGTCTTACCAGCATCTATGTGAGCCATTATCCCTATATTTCTGTATTTAGATATTCCAATTTCCATATCACAATTAATTAGCTAACATTAAAAACGAAGATGAGAAAATGCCTTATTAGCTTCAGCCATTTTATATTTTTCTTCGCACATCTTAAACGCACCACCGCGTTTATTATAAGCATCCAGTATTTCAGATTGCAAACAATCAACAGTGGTTTTTCCACTCTTTTTTCGAGCAGCAGAAGTTGCTTTAGCAATCCACCTTAACGCTAAAGAAACCGCTCTATCTTGTCGAACTTCAACAGGCACTTGATAAGTTGCACCACCAATGGGTCGAGAACGCACTTCTATAGAAGGAGTATCTTTAACGACCACCGCGTTTATTATAGAGCATCCAGTATTTCCTATTTTCTTTTCAGCTAAAGACAAAGCGTCATAGATAATCTTTTCTGCAGCAGATTTTTTACCACATTTCATGGTTGTATTAATGAAACGCATCAGCAAAACACTGCCGTAACGCGAATCAGGACTTATTTCTCTTTTTTTTGCTTTATTCCGACGAGCCATAAACTTTAACCAGATTTCTTTACACCATATTTTGAACGAGGTTTCTTTCGATTTTGCACACCACGCAGATCAAGGGCACCTCTTATTATGTGATAACGCACACCTGGCAAATCTTTAACCCGCCCACCACGTATCAAAACAACAGAGTGTTCTTGTAAATTATGACCTTCACCAGGTATATAAGCCGTCACTTCACCATACCCACTAATTTTTACTCTGGCTACTTTACGGAGTGCTGAGTTAGGCTTTCTAGGAGTTGTAGTATAGACCTTAGTGCAAACACCTCTCCTTTGACGGTTGCTTTCTCCCAAAGCTGGTACCTTTTTCTTATGGGTCAATCCTAATCTACCCTTACGTATTAATTGATTTATCGTAGGCATATGTTATAAACTCAAGCTCATTAAAATAACTAAGTTTTTAGTTATAAAATAATAAACCTCAATAGTCAATATAAAAATAAACATTACTACTCTAATAATTAAGCTCAACTGCCTTGCGTCTCGTGTAACGAGACGTATCTGGCGTCTCGTGTTTAATTTTTTGCACTATGTGCACCTTATGTCTTTATCAAATTTCTAGCTACACAAGCTGAAATACGCTATTTAAAACATTAAAAAACGCCAACTTAAAAAATGGATAGTGAATAATTAGCTACCCTAGGGTTTCTAGCAAAGGTTGTTGACGCCATTGCCTGAATGGATACAATTTAATTTTTAATCTGCAGGATTCAAGTTGAGAATGTCCAATTTTCCACTTTCTTTATAGCATAACATACTTCAGCGCCTCTTGCTCCTCTTGAAGTCCAATGGGCTCACCACTTATGTGTAAATTAATCGTTAATGGTGTACACGT
>NZ_AWUH01000147.1:0-5159 GCF_000689175.1 Wolbachia endosymbiont of Glossina morsitans morsitans
ATACTTCCACATTAATAATTTTTTTCTCATAGTTTACCATATTTACCTTACCAGTAAAATTTTGAAAAAGACCATCATTAATTTTCACTTTTTCACCTTTTTCATAACCTTAACTTCTTTGTCTCTTGAGCATTATAAAGTGCATTAGACATTGAGTGAATCTCATCATCCAAAATCACCTTTGGAATATTACCGTTTTTCAAAAATCCATAAACCTTAAGAGATTTTGGTATATTATTGATAAAATTCAATACTTCATCGCATAAATTCACGTATAAAAAGACATAACCAGGAAAGCATTTCCTTCGCGTAGCAATTTTCTTAGATTTCAACTCTACTTCACTTAGCTCTTCATATGGAATAAAAACTTCCTTAAGGTAATCATTAACACCCAATCTCATAGAATTTTCCAATATATGTTGGCGCACTTTCTCTTCACAATTAGAAGGAAGTCTCAAGATATACCATTTATACCTATTAAATTCTTTACACTTTAAACTTATCTCATCATCTAAAATCATCTCAAAATTACCAGATTCGCCACTGCAGAATCCAGGCGTTTGATTCAAAATATTTTTGCTTTCATCACACAGATGCATATATACATAAACTTCACATAATTCTTTTATATCAGACTTTGAATTACATACCGTTTGATAAGGAATAAACACTTCCTTAAAATAAACAGCATTACTTACCAATTCGCGTATACCTTGCTCATATCCATAATCAACTTTAATGATATACCATTTATATTCACATTCCATAAATAATTCCAAATAAAGCCTTAATTACGTAAAGATACATAAAATCCACAAAGCAGAAGAAAATCGAAAAGCATAATATAACAATCATTACAACAAATAGAGATGACAACACCTCCTGTTTCTTTACCGAAGCAATTCTTCGTATTTCTTGCTTTATATCACAGAAAAAACCACACAAACTTTTTAACATTTCGACCATAACATTAATGCAGGAGCGACAGGAATTGAACCTACAACCTCTGGTTTTGGAGACCAGCGCTCTACCAATTGAGCTACACTCCTATAACTCAAACTCTCACTCTAAAATTTCAGAAACAACACCAGAACCAACAGTTCTACCGCCTTCTCTTATCGCAAAACGCAATCCCTTATCCATTGCTATCAGTACTTGCAATTCTACTTCTACACTCACATTATCTCCTGGCATTACCATCTCCTCCCCATCTAGCAATTTTATGCTCCCAGTTACATCCGTTGTCCTTAAATAAAACTGTGGCTGGTAATTCCCAAAAAATGGCGTATGCCTTCCTCCTTCCTCTTTCTTTAATATATAAACCTCCGCCTTAAACTTTCTATGCGGTGTTATCGTCCCCGGTTTCGCTAATACTTGCCCTCTCTCCACTTCTTCTCTTTTTGTTCCTCTCAACAATATTCCTACATTGAGTCCTGCACTTCCCTTATCCAGCAACTTCTTAAACATCTCAACATCGGTACATATCGTCTTTTGCGTCGCTTGCAGACCTATTATCTCTATCTCTTCTCCCGTCTTTATCTCTCCCCTCTCTATTCTTCCTGTTACCACTGTTCCTCGCCCCGATATCGAAAATACATCTTCGATTGGCAATAAAAATGGTAAATCCACAGGCCTTGGTGGAACCGCTACATATTCATCTAACTTTTCCATCAATTTGTCTACTGATTTCTTTCCATATTCGCTGCTGTCATCCTCCAGCGCCTTGAGTGCTGAACCAACCACCACAGGCACTTCATCCCCTGGAAATCCGTATTTACTCAGTAATTCCCTCACTTCCATTTTTACTAAATCTATCATATCAGCATCAGCAACATCAGCTTTATTTATATACACCACGATATATCCAACACCTACCTGCTTCGCCAGCAATACATGCTCTCTCGTTTGTGGCATTGGCCCATCAACCCCCGACACCACCAATATCGCCGCATCCATCTGTGCTGCACCTACTATCATGTTCTTTACATAGTCAGCGTGTCCAGGACAATCAACGTGTGCATAATGCCTTTTTTCCGTCTGATACTCAACATGCGCTGTTGCTATCGTTATCCCCCTCTTCCTTTCTTCTGGCGCTTTATCTATCTGATCGTACGCTACAAAACTTCCATAATGCTTCGTTATCGCCGCTGTTAACGTCGTCTTCCCATGATCCACATGTCCTATTGTTCCCACATTTACATGCGGCTTTCCAAATGCTTCCACTATTGCTGTCATAATTTAAACTTTTCTACCTAAAATACAAATACGTGAATAAATAATATGTTGATTTTACAAAAATACAACAAAAAAAGAGCGGATAGTGGGAATCGAACCCACGTCACTAGCTTGGAAGGCTAGAGCTCTACCATTGAGCCATACCCGCACAATGGAGGAGGTAGGATTCGAACCTACGTACGCTCACGCGGACAGATTTACAGTCTGTTACCTTTAACCACTCGGTCACTCCTCCGCAAAAATTTGTTAAGACAATACTATTTTAGCATCTTAACTTAAACTCTTATTGTATTTAATACTAAACGCCTAAAATTAAAAAATCAAGCAATAAAACCTACCCTGATTAAAATCACGCAGATTTCATTTTATACAACACAATATTGTCAATAAAACGTTTAAACAAATAATGCGAATCATGCGTACCTGGCGCTTCTTCTGGATGGTATTGCACAGAAAAGACTGGGTAATCCTTCATCATTATTCCCTCTACACTATTATCAAGTAGAGAAATGTGAGTAATTTCAACATTACTTAGAAGAGAAGCTGAATCAACAACGAAACCATGATTTTGGCTAGAGATCTCAACTTTTCCACTAATTACATCATAAACTGGATGGTTACTCCCTCGGTGACCTATATCCATCTTGATGGTCTTTGCCCCCAAAGTAATCGCAAGTAATTGATGGCTCATGCATATGCCAAAAATTGGTATTTTAGATTTTATAATAATGTCTATTTCTGAAACTACACTTTCTCCTATTTCTTGCGGATCACCAGGACCATTTGAAAGCACTATCCCATCTGGATTCATACTCAACACTTTTTGAGCAAAACCTGTGCTTGGTCTGATTAATTCAACTGTACAACCAAGTTCTATTAAGCGTGAAACTATACTGATTTTTACGCCAAAATCAACTATTACAACCCTATATTTTGAATTAAGGTCACTTTTAAAATTACTATGCAAGCTGACTTTATTGGTTATTTCTATCCCATTTACAGATTTGTATTCCTTAAATTTGTCCAACGCATGCGCCTTACTCGATGAGCATATCATTCCATTTTGAGATCCATGTTCTCTCAAATGTCTCGTTAAAGCTCTAGTATCAACTCCTGATATCCCAATCACGTTATTTTTCTCTAACCAATCATTTAAACTGATATATGAAGAAGGGTGGGACATAGAAGAAAGTTCACGCATAACCACACCACTTGCAAAAATTTTCTTTCCTTCATTATCCTTATGGTTTATTCCAACGTTACCAATATGAGGAAAAGTGAACGTTATAATTTGATCGGCAAAAGAAGGATCAGTTATAGTATGCTGATAACCGGTCATACCAGTGGTAAAACAGACCTCACCTATGCATTTGCCTTTTTTACCTACTGATTTTCCCCAAAAGCACTCGCCATCTTGTAAAATTAAAACTGCGTCCTGCACTTCATTATCTATTTAACTGATTCAAAGCAGTATACAAGAATTTCAAATAATACGTAACTCTTTCTAAAATTCCAAATTTAACCACGAAGCAGCAAAAAATAACATGTAAAAACTTTTAATACAATCTTTCATATAAAATATATAGTTGACTACCTTCATATTTCGTATCAGATATAGGTAAATCATAAATAAAGTGGAGGATAATAATGAACACTGGTACAAATCAATCAAAAAAAATAAATGAGAAGTGGTTAGCTGGAGGAATTGGCGCGCTATTATTTGTAATGATGCTACCGTCGATTCTTCTTTTAACAAAAATAGCTATAGGGCTAATTATGGTTTCAGTTGCAGCAATAGCGATAAAAGTTGCCTTAAAAACAATATCGAATGCTTTAGAGGATAAACAGGCAGATCAAAGCCAAGCGACGCAACAAACAATACAAAGTAAAATTATAAATCTGGCTATTGGATTAACATCTATATTCGTAGGAGGATTATCACTATTCATTATGGCACAAACTGGCTTAATTGCAGCATGTGCAGCTATAACTGCTTTAGCTCTACACGAATATGTTAAAAATCAAGAAATAGGAAAAGAGATAAATGATAAATTCGATAAGGTAGCTGACGATACAATCAATTTTATTATTAGCAGTGTTGAAAAACTTATTCCAACAAAGCCGCCAGGCATAACAGCCTAAACTGTCTCCGTTCAGGGCATAAGTGTTACAAGTAGCATTATATAAAGCGATTAATGGCATCCTCCTGATAATAGAATAATTGTATCTGTTCAGGGGCATCGCAAATATTGAAGCAAAAGTGGTCAGTGCTTACTATACGAATATTGTGATTTGAATCCACTAGGGAGGATGTCATCCCAGTGCCCAGACACTGGGATCCAGGAATTTTGATTAGAGATTAAATTGGTGAGTATAAAAGTAGCTAATCCTACGTTAAAATACAACGTTTTTAATGGGACTGCGTAAAAGGGCTGGATTCTAGTGTCAAGCACTGGAATGTCACCTTTGTGTTTGAGGCAAAACCTGCTATAACATTTCCTCGCAAACAAACGTTCGTACAGTTATGTATCAGCTACTTTCATGGCACCATTTGTTGTAAACTCACATTTCTCTATGATTATCTTTATTTGCCGCTTTCCCGAACGGATGCTCTACAGTTATTTCCTCATTAATAGAGCGAGGTGCACCGGAACCAGGTACAACAATATTCTCGTGCGATTGCGTATCCTTCTTTTCCTCACATGGTGTTTGCTTAATGAAATGTGCTGCCAAAACTTTATGTAAAGCTTTACCTTTTATAAGCACAGCCTCGTTTTGCTTAGCTAACTCTAAAATTTTCTTTGGTTCAACATCTTTACCGTCAATAGTTGATTTTTTAATACTAACTTGACCTAAATTTATATTTAGAACAACAGTACAGTTAAGGTCTTTTCCAGATTCATCTTTTGCACCCCAACTAATTT
>NZ_AWUH01000148.1:0-2055 GCF_000689175.1 Wolbachia endosymbiont of Glossina morsitans morsitans
AAAACGCCAACTTAAAAAATGGATAGTGAATAACTAGCTACCCTAGGGTTTCTTTTGCCTTTTTTTCTGTTTAGTAAATTTCTTAAACATTTATGACTAAAGGTTAGCTGCATTAAAAAGCAGCTAAGTCGCGGTTATTAAGCGTTTAGAATAAAAAAACGCCATACTTGAAAGTATAATGTAAGTAATTAGCCAACCACGGGGCTTCTTTTGCCTTTTTTTTCGTTTGGTAAATTTCTTAAATATTTATAGCTAAACGACAACCGTCATCCCGGGATCTCTTGTTAGCGGCTGAGATACCGCGAATGAATCGCGGTATGACGGTTCGCGGCGGGATTTCAGTGTCTGGGCACTGGGATGACAGGAAAAGGGGCTACTTGGATGACAGCAGATCACCTCTTCACAAAAATTTTATCAGTAATACGCATATCAATAATACTCCAATCGCTGAAAGTAAAATCAGTTGTATTGTGTAAGTGCACTATAAGGGTTATCTTCAGGCAGTTTTACTGTGGAATCGTTATCAAGTATGATATTCCATCTTCTATTCCCTATATAAGCAAAAGAAGAAATGTGGTCTCTTAATTGAGTTTTACTCTCCAACACATCTCTAACAAATTCTAGGTTTGATAACGAGTTTTGTCCTGTAATTACAACAAGATCATCTACTAGATAGTCATCTACGATCACTTTACCTTCAAAATCAATTACCGAGGTTTTGTTATTATCTTTCCAGAGAGCAAACGGTTTATGCTCATTTATATTAATGTGTAGAGTATTGGGCAAAATTCTGTGAACTCTTACATGTTTTATCCATCTGCTTACGGATTGTATGTTACCGGCAAGTTTTGAAAGTGATACATACAGGATAGGTTGCGTTCTATCTGTCAAACTTAGAATATTCTTTTTGTTTGTAAATTTATTGCCGCTCACGACTACTTCGTCGATTGAAAATCCACTACTGAGTAATAAACTAGATAGGCAGTCATTATACCAAGTAAAGTAGTAATTAAATCGATTTATTATTTTATCAAGTGAGCTGTAAAGTATTAGCGTAAGAAAAAGTTCTGTGATAATAACCAAGGCACACTTACGCAAAAAACTCCTTTGGCTTCTAGTAATACTGCTCAATATGACTTAAATCCCTAATATTTTTGTGCTGCAAACTATCTTCAATAATAATTTTAACTAATTCATTAAAATCGATTCCTTTTGTCAATTTTGCAATTTCTGGCACTAACGATAACTCAGTAAATAGTTTTACAGCCTAAAAATTGATGAATTTTCAGTGCGTGTTCCAGGGTCATTTTATATATATTGTCAGGAATTTCAGCAAGAAATATATGTTCTGCAAATCCATCTGTATACTTTGCTTCATAATCATAGAATTTATTTTTTGGTCGTATTTCCATAGTGCCAATTGCTTCATCTAGCAATACAGCAGTATGTAACTCTATTCCTGGGACATATTCTTCTATGATCATCAAGTCTCTTGTCATAGAAGTAGCTCTTTCCTTGTCATCCAAGTAGCCAGACACTGCCTGGTCACGCGCTGCAAACATGTTTTTTAATTTTAAATAATCATCATGCGAGAAAATTATGTGCACTCCGATGCTAGAGCCTTCGTTAATTGGTTTTAAGACGTACGGATAATCGATTTTAATATTATTTTTTAGTAGATCTTCTCGGCTAATTACATAACCTTTTGGAGTGTCGATACTAAGGGACCGAAATATATGCTTTGACATCACTTTATTCATAGCAACAGCAGAAGCCATAACTCCTGAGTGTGTATATTTTATACCTAAAAATCTCCAATAAACCTTGAATGCAGCCGTCTTCACCATAAGGTCCAGCAGAGCATGCAGACCATGCAGAGCGATAAAAGCAAGGCCCGAATTAATTCTTCTAAGCTTTTCAGCAATGTTGCTGTCAACATCTATTTCTATTGCATTATATGAAAGGCTATCGAGCGCCGTCTTTACTGCTTTTCCGCTCATAAGCGATATTTCTCTTTCACAAGAAAACTCACCACTTAAAATTGCTATAGTTGGA
>NZ_AWUH01000148.1:2065-2435 GCF_000689175.1 Wolbachia endosymbiont of Glossina morsitans morsitans
ACTTCCAAATCATAATGCTGCTGAATGAATTTTACTGAAGACGATCATAGATAAATATTATAATTTCTCTTGGTTTAATAAACGCATTTGAGTGATAACTTCGGGTAATTGCTCTGCCGCCAACGTTTGTTCACCTATATTCCAAGCTGCAAGACGAGCACTGCAAATCAATGAAGTACACAAATCAAACAACAAATTGCCAATGGTGCCTGTTGTTCCATTTGGTTCAAACTCGGATACAATTTCCCCAGAGCTGGGTAATCTCATACCAGAACCATCTGCTGCAATAAGTCTATAGCCTCTCCAACTCAGGTTCATCCTGATAGGCTGTTTGGATGCTTAAATTCTTGAAAGCCTGTATGGCAAATCT
>NZ_AWUH01000148.1:2735-5758 GCF_000689175.1 Wolbachia endosymbiont of Glossina morsitans morsitans
CATGCTTAAATTCTTGAAAGCCTGTATGGCAAATCTTATACCTTGCTTTAGAAAAACTTGCTTTGAGGGTACATGTCAATGGCTCCATAAGTTCACATTCTATTCCCAAACTTTTTTTAACTAACTTTAAAATCATAGAAAATACTGTCGAAAAAGGAAGTTTTCTTGTTCGTGTAAAACTCAACACAATGGATTCTCTGAAAAGTTTTCGAGTATATTGCATTTTTAATTTGTAGAATAAGGTTTTTTCCTTTTTGCATGTTTCACCTAAAAAAGACACATTTTAAACTTTTTTGTTGCAATAAAATAGAAACAAAAGTGCTGTTTCTTGCACTCTTTCTGTTTCTTGCACTCTTTGGATAATTTAATGATAAAAAATTTAGAGAGAAATTTTACACACAATCTCTGGCATTTTTCCTTAAGTTGGCGCCATTGTGTGAACGGTTACGGTTTCCCGTCTTCACCATGCTATATAGAAAAAAGTCTGGATTCCAATTTGCATGACAATATGGAGTATCTGCTTCTTTCATCCCAGTGGGATCTTTTATTCCATTTTATCAACAGTTTGTTTTGCAGTATCAAACAATTTTAATCCTATAATCCCGAATGTAACTTAAATAAAGCATATAACCTCGAATAAATTAACTGGTTCATCAAATAGGTAAACTCTAAGTATCGAAGCTCCTATAGCGCCCACTCCAGTCCAAATTGCATAGCATACTCCGATAGGTATAGAACGTGTAGCGAGCGAAAGTAAATATGTACTAAAAGCCATGGAGAATATGCTAATTATTGATGGTACGAGATGAGTAAATCCACAACTATGCTTAAGTGTTATGACCCAGAACACTTCAATTAGTGACGATAAGAGTAAATATATCCAATTCATGCATAAACTTTAGGTTTAAATAGAGAGCTTTAGCCCTATGGTTCCTATTACAATTAAAACGATACATAAAACTTGAGATAAATTAATATTCTCTGTGAAAGTGGTTGCACCAATTATAGTTATTCCAATTGTGCATATTCCAGAGGAAACTGCATAGCATACTCTAATAGGTAGAAAGCATGCTGCAAGAGATAAAAAATAAATGCTAATGATCATAATTACCAATGTTGCAATCGAAGGCACAACTTTAGTAAAACTGTTACTAAACTTTAGTGTTACAGCCCACAGTATCTCTAGGATACTAGACAGCAACAAATATAACCAGCACATTTTCGTAACACTTCAATCCTGTATTGTAACAGAAATTGTTAGTTAAAACTATACTAAAGTGCAATAGATCTCTCTTTCGAAATTGCTTTAATATTAAACTTAAAATAACATCCTAAAAAACTTTTCTACGAAATTCAATTCCTGCACGTCATTTGCTGCATAAAGTGGTGTAGTTTGTTGCTCAATACCTGGTATTTCTACAAAAACTTTGCCCACTTCTTGACCTTTTTTAATTGGTGCAGGTATCATATCTTTATATTCAATACGCACCTTAATTTGGTCATGCAATTTGCGGTTGTAAGTTACGGTAACATCGTTTGCAACTGTAATAGGCACTTTTTTATCTTTTCCATAGAGAAAATTTACTTCCTCAACTACGCTACCCTTAGCGAATATTTTCTTGGTGTTAAAATGATTTAAGAAATATTGTATCAGTCTTGTTGCTTCTTCTGTTCGCTCTTTCTCAGTGTTTAAGCCATTTACGACAGCAAAAATTCTCCTATCGTTTCGTTTTGCAGATGCTACAATGCCGTAACCACCAGCATTTGTATAACCGGTTTTTAAGCCATCAACCCCAATATCGTGAAAAAGGAGAAGATTTTTATTCTTTTGTATAATTTCATTATATGTTAAATATTGTTCGGAAAATAAATCATAATATTCAGGAAAATCGGTGAAAATCCTTTTTGCCAGCATTACCAAGTCTTTTGCGTTCATAAAATGATCTTCATCTGGCCACCCGCTTGAGTTGACTAAATGACTGTTATTCTGATTCAAATTTTGTGCAACTTCATTCATTTCAGCTACAAAATTCTCTTCTGATCCTGCAATGCCCTCGGCTAGTGTTATGCAGGCGTCATTGCCTGAGACTATTGTAATTCCTTCAAGTAATTCCCTTACTGTAACGGATTGACCTTCTTTCAAAAACATAGAAGAGCCTTTTCTTTCCCACGCTTTTCTGCTTACTCGAAATTTATCCTCCATGTGTATTATTCCAGCTTTTAGATAATCGAAGGCTATATGTAAAGTCATTAGCTTGCTCATTGAAGATGGGGCCATTTTTTCGTCAGAATTATGGTCAAAAATGAACGAGTCTGAAGCTAAATCTAAGACTACTGCTTGCTTTGTTTTGGTTCTAAACTGGTATGAGTATGAAGAAAAAGGAAGTATAAAAACTAATAGCAAAATTACCAATCTGCTTAACATATTTATAATTTTAAATTTACAGTGTACTAATTAATAGTATAATTTTACAGGGGCATTTCAATAGATCTCTTGCATAAAAATTCCTTGACAAACCTCGCCAGCCTCCTTATCATGAAACTGAAGCTATTTATTTGTCTTCTCTGTACAGATTAAATGACAAAAAAACTCACGTATCTGGCGTCTCATGTTTAATTTTTTGCACTATGTGCACCTTATGTCTTTATAAAATTTCTAGGTTTTTACCTAATATAAGCTAAAATGCGCTTATAAAGCATTTAAAACACAAAAAAACGCCAACTTAAAAAATGGATAGTGAATAACTAGCTACCCTAGGGTTTCTTTTGCCTTTTTTTCTGTTTAGTAAATTTCTTAAACATTTATGACTAAAGGTTAGCTGCATTAAAAAGCAGCTAAGTCGCGGTTATTAAGCGTTTAGAATAAAAAAACGCCATACTTGAAAGTATAATGTAAGTAATTAGCCAACCACGGGGCTTCTTTTGCCTTTTTTTTCGTTTGGTAAATTTCTTAAATATTTATAGCTAAACGACAACCGTCATCCCGGGATCTCTTGTTAGCGGCTGAGATACCGCGAATGAAT
>NZ_AWUH01000148.1:5769-6657 GCF_000689175.1 Wolbachia endosymbiont of Glossina morsitans morsitans
ACGCAATTTCTAAGTTACTTAAGAATTTAGGAGAACCGATCATTCGCAAAGCAGTAAAACAAGCAATGTCTATGCTTGGTAATCATTTTGTTGTTGGAGAAACCATAGAAGAAGCTTTAAGGTACGCAAAACTAGATGACAAAAGTAAGCTGCTCACACAAGTGAGGATGCAGAAGAGTATTTTAATTCATACATGCACTCAATAAAAGCTATTGGTGAATCCACTGAAATAAATGATTGTGTTAAATCCCATGGAATTTCAATCAAACTTTCTGCTTTACACCCACGTTATGAATTTAGTCAATTTGGCCGAATTGCTGGTGAGATATTCACTAAGGTTTTAGAGCTCTGCCGCGAGGCAAAAAAATACAACATTTCACTATGCATAGACGCAGAAGAAACAGAGAGGCTTGAAATTTCCTTAATCTTGTTTGAACAATTACGGCTTGATGAATCACTTTCTGAGTGGGAAGGGCTCGGCTTGGCTGTACAAGCATATCAAAAACGTGCTTTGTCTGTTCTTGACTTTGTAGAGGATGTTGCTATTCGATCAAATCATAAAATTATGGTGAGGCTTGTAAAAGGTGCATATTGGGATTCAGAAATCAAGCGTACGCAAGAATTGGGATTAAATGATTACTCAGTATTTACAAGAAAAAGCTATACTGACGTATCTTACCTCGTGTGCGCACAGAAACTTTTGAGTAAACCAAACAGCTTTTACCCATGCTTTGGAACTCATAACGCCTATACTTTTGCTTCCATCATGGAACTTGCTGATAAAAACCACCCTGGATTTGAATTTCAACGCTTACATGGAATGGCAAAAGACTTATATGATTATGCAATGTCAGAGCTTGCAACAAATGTTAGCTGTCGTGTCTACGC
>NZ_AWUH01000148.1:6957-14893 GCF_000689175.1 Wolbachia endosymbiont of Glossina morsitans morsitans
AATCCTGCACATTTGGAAAATGTAATTGGAGAAGTGTCAAGTGCAACAAGCGATCAAGCTTTAAACGCTCTTGAAATAGCACACAGTGCTTTTGCTAAGTGGCAGAATGTTTCAGCAGAAGAGCGCGCTAAATGCCTTGAAAAAGCTGCAGGTTTGCTTGAGGAAAGGATGAAAGAGTTAATTTACATTCTGATTGTGGAAGCAGGAAAAATTTTATCCGATGCAATAGCAGAAGTAAGAGAGGCAATCGACTTTCTGCGTTATTATGCAATGATAGCAAAAAATGAACTGAGCGACTGGAAAAAATTGCCGGGCCCAACAGGTGAAGATAACTTCATCTTTTTTGAAGGCAGAGGAGTTTTCTTATGCATATCACCGTGGAATTTTCCGCTCTCTATCTTCATTGGGCAGGTCTCAGCTGCACTTGCAGCAGGTGATGCAGTGCTGGCAAAACCGGCAGAGCAAACGCCGATTATTGCCTACGAAGCTGTTAAGATACTACATGAAGCTGGGATACCAAAGAATGTGTTACACCTCATTCCTGGGGATGGTGGATATTTAGGCAAAATATTAGTTCCAGACAATAGAATTGCCGGAGTAGCTTTTACTGGCTCAACACAAACTGCTCAAATAATCAATAAAATGCTTGCAAATAGGGATGGTCCTATTGTGCCACTTATTGCTGAAACAGGAGGGCTCAATGCTATGATAGTTGATAGCTCTGCTCTTTTAGAGCAAGTGGCTATGGATGCTTTGCTTTCTGCGTTTCGTAGCAGTGGTCAACGCTGTTCTGCACTTAGAGTGCTGTTTATTCAAGAGGACATAGCAGAGAAGCAGATAAAAATGATATGCGGTGCAGCGCAAGAACTCAAGATTGGTGACCCAATACAACTTAGTACTGATATTGGTCCAATAATTGACAAAGCATCTATCGATATGCTAACTCAACATACGCAAAAAATGTCAGAGGACGAAGATTCAAATCTGTTATTTAAAGTACCCATGGATACAAATTCTCATAATGGTTATTTCTTTCCTCCATATATTTATGAAATACAAAAAATTTCGCAATTAATGCAAGAAGTATTTGGTCCTATTTTACATATCATACGTTTTAACAAGTCAGAATTAAATGAAGTTATAAGTGATATAAATAGTACTGGATATGGACTCACGTTTTCTTTGCAGAGTCGTATACAAAGTCAAATTGATACTATAAGTAAAAAAATATCAGTTGGAAATGTCTACATCAACCGTAACCAGATAGGTGCAGCAGTTGGGATACAACCATTTGGTGGTAGAGGACTATCTGGCACTGGGCCAAAAGCTGGTGGTTCTCATTATTTACAGCGTTTTTCTACAGAAAAAGTTGTAAGTGTTAACACTACAGCATTTGGTGGTAACACTACACTTATGTGTTTGGATTAATTTGCAGGCCCTAATTTTTCTTACCCCTAAACTAGACGTTCGTGCAGTTATGTACACAGCGCTAAAATCCGAAAAGGACCAGCTCGTGCACTGAAATAAATCGTATCCATTCAGCCAATGACGTCAACTTAAGAATTTTCATTAGCAAACTCTCCTAAAGACATGATGGCGTTTAGGCTTATCTACTTTATTGCGGCTGTCCCGGTCGGATTTTATAGCTCTTTTTACAATAATCCGAACAGACCGTAATATGCTACTGGCCTGCTATAGACATAAACACATATCTTATCGCATTCGGACTATTATAAGAAAGGCTATAATAAACGCATTTGAGTGATAACTTCGGGTAATTGCTCTGCCGTCAACGTTTGTTCACCTATATTCCAAGCTGCAAGACGAGCACTGCAAATCAATGAAGTACACAAATCAACAAACAAATTGCCAATGGTGCCTGTTGTTCCATTTGGTTCAAACTCGGATACAATTTCCCCAGAGCTGGGTAATCTCATACCAGAACCATCTGCTGCAATAAGTCTATAGCCTCTCCAACTCAGGTTCATCCTGATAGGCTGTTTGGATGCTTAAATTCTTGAAAGCCTGTATGGCAAATCTTATACCTTGCTTTAGAAAAAACTTGCTTTGAGGGTACATGTCAATGGCTTCATAAGTTCACATTCTATTCCCAAACTTTTTTTAACTAACTTTAAAATCATAGAAAATACTGTCGAAAAAGGAAGTTTTCTTGTTCGTGTAAAACTCAACACAAAGGATTTTCTGAAAAGTTTTCGAGTACATTATATTTTTAATTTGTAGAATAAGGTTTTTTCCTTTTTGTATATTTCACCTAAAAAGGACACATTTTAGACTTCTTTGTTGAAATAATACAGAAACAAAAGTGCTGTCCCTTGCACTCTTTGGATAATTTAATGATAAAAAATTTGGAGAGAAATTTTATACACTATCGCTGATATTTTTCCTTAAGTTGACGCCATTGCCTGAACACTTACCTAATGATGAAGCTATCGAAAACATAGCAAAGAGACTTCAAAAATCTATAGACGATGCAAAAAAGCACAAGGTCATGTTTAGTGTTGACGTATTCCAAGGAGAAAAAAGTCATCAATAATAGATTATTCGATACTGATCTTATACCACCTCATGGAGCAAGATAAAAATGTTACTGAGACTGGAAAAGAAAAACTACGGCCTCTTATGTTAGAAATGTTTAATCTAGTTTCAACAGGCACTGATGTGAGCCAAGAAGTTCGGAGATTATTGCCAGAAGATATACTGAAAGAACGCGGCGAATATTTGTCACGTCTAAAACAAATTGTAAGTGATAGTATTGAAAATGACAAAAAAAAAGGAATTGTAGTAGAAAGAGATAATAAATTTTATTATGTACAGTGTCCAGAAAAAAGTGTGATCACTCCTGCAAAATTTTATGAACTCCCCGGAATTTAAGGACTTAGAATATGGTGCATTGCGAATAGGAGAAGGAGATAATCTAATCTGAATAAAAAGCTGGCAATATCATGATATGCAAGGCAAAGTAAAAATGACCTTTAGGGTAGGCGATGAAAAGATCGAAATGATTTTATCTTCTGAAAAAGCTGAAAGTTTTGGTAAAATAACGGTACATATGGATGACAAAAGTTGTGAAATCTTCTCAAAGTACCTAAAAGAGCTAGAAAAAGAACCTCATATAAGCAAGGTTGTTGAGGCTGTTAAAAGTTTTGCACAAACGAAAAGCAGTGCAGTTAATCCACCTCTTTCTAATACGAAAAGTATTGACACATCGCAACATTTTCAAAGTAGTGACCATGAATCACCAGAGCATTAACAATTATCATACATACATTGTTGCATATAGCAATAGTGTATGTGTATAGTTAGTAGGGTTTGTAAACTTAATAAAGTCTACAACTAATTTGAAAACTACTTTATTGTATGCAAGACTTTAAGATACTAGAAAATCTAAAAACCAAAGACACTAGAAGCTGAAAAAGGAGGCGGTTCTGACAGGATTACCAAACAACATGAAAAAGGGAAATTAACTGCTAGAGAAAGGCTCAGTATATTGCTCGATGAAAGTTCTTTTGCAGAATACGATAAATTCGTAAAACATCATGTAAATGATTTTGGCATGCAAAATGCTAATTTTTTAGGTGATGGGGTAGTGATTGGTCATGGTACTATTTATGGCAGAAAAGTTTTTGTTTATTCTCAGGATTTTACTGTCTTTGGTGGTTCACTTGGTGCGTCACATGCAAAAAAAATATGCAAAATTATGGATATGGCAATTAATGCCAGAGTTCCAATTATCGGACTAAATGATTCTGGTGGAGCCAGAATTCAGGAAGGAGTAAATTCTCTTGCTGGTTATGGAGAAATTTTTCAAAGAAACGTAAATGCATCGGGTGTTATACCACAAATTTCTTTAATTATGGGCCCATGTGCAGGAGGTGCAGTTTATTCCCCAGCATTAACTGACTTTACTTTCATGGTGAAAAACAGTTCATATATGTTTATAACCGGGCCAGATGTAGTAAAAAAGGTTACCTACGAAGACGTAAGTTTCGAAGACCTCGGTGGAGCAAAAATTCATACAAGCAAAACAGGAGTAGCGGATTTTGCATTCAATAATGATGTTGAAATGCTGCTAAAAATGCGTGAATTCTTTACTTTCTTACCAGCAAATAATCAAGAATCACCAAAATCTGCACCAATCTGTAATGATGTTGACGACATTGATGAATCCTTAAACACTCTAATTCCTACCAATCCTAATACCCCTTATGATATGTATGAACTCATTGAAAAAGTTTGTGATGAAAGGAATTTCTTTGAACTGAAACCTGATTTTGCTCGTAATATCATAACTGGTTTTGGTAGAATTGGAGGAAATACTGTCGGTATTGTTGCAAATCAACCTATGCACCTTGCAGGATGTTTGGATATTGATTCTTCAAGAAAAGCTGCGAGGTTTGTAAGGTTTTGTGACGCATTTAACATTCCGATCATCACACTTATTGATATTCCAGGATTTTTGCCGGGTACAAATCAAGAATACAATAATATAATACAACACGGAGCGAAACTGCTTTACGCTTACGCTGAAGCGACCGTGCCGAAAATTAGCCTTATCACTAGAAAAGCGTATGGTGGTGCATACATTGTTATGAATTCGAAACATCTAAAAGGTGATATAAATTATGCCTGGCCAACTGCTGAAATAGCTGTGATGGGCCCTGAAAGTGCAGTTGAGATTATATTTCGACACGAAAAAGATCAGCAAACGTTAATTAAAGAATACAAAGAAAAGTTCGCTAATCCATTTTTTGCTGCATCACATGGATACATTGATGACATTATAGTGCCAAGTAAAACAAGGTATCACTTTTATAAAGCATTAGAGCTACTCAAAAACAAGAAGGTAGAAAGGATATGGAAAAAGCATGACAACTTACCTCTTTAACTTTCTTTTAAGCCTTGCTTACAAGTTATGCAATATCATAAGTATAATCAGTGTGCCGTTACCAAGATTCGAACTTGGGACCTCGTCATTACCAATGACGTACTCTACCACCTGAGCTACAACGGCAAGTTCACATATTATGATAATGAATAACATAAAAAAAATAAGGAAAAAGAAGAAGAGAGAAAAAGATTAGCGAAAGCTTTAAAGCAAAATATTTTAAAAAGAAAAAAGCAGCAACAGAGTAGACAAGATGCCAGAATTACCGGAAGTGGAAGTAATCTCTAATTTTTTGCTTGATAAAATTAAAAACAAGCAAATTAGTAATGTCATAGTTAATAATTGGAATTTACGTGCCCCAATAACAAAAAATATTGATGATGTGCTAAAGGGCAGAGTCATAAATGATATTAAACGTAGAGGTAAGTACATAATCTCGAATACAGATGATAGTATGGCTGTCATCATACATCTTGGCATGAGCGGAAAGCTTATATATGCTGACCACGATCAAGTGCGGAATAAGCACGATCACGTGGTATTTTTATTTTCCGATAATACTTCAATAATCTTTAATGATCCAAGAAGATTTGGATTAGTTATTACTTTAAGCAAAGAACAAGAAATAAATTTTTTGACGGATTTCGGAATAGAGCCCCTCACGGATGAATTCAGTGGAGATTATTTACAGGAGTTGCTGAAAAACAAAAAAGTGAATATCAAATCAGCATTAATGGATAATAAATTAATAGTTGGCGTAGGGAATATATATGCTTCTGAAAGTTTGTTTAGAGCCCGCATATCACCACTCAGGTCAGCAAAAGACTTGACCTATAGAGAGTGCAAAAAACTTGCTGCTGAAATAAAAAATACTCTGAGTGATGCAATTGCTGCAGGCGGTTCAACACTGAAAGATTATGCACAGCCATCTGGATCTGCTGGATACTTTCAAAATAACTTTTACGTATATGGTAAAGTTCAAAAACCTTGCAAGATTTGCAATAATATCATAACACTTATACGACAAAATGGCCGTAGCACTTATTTTTGCAACGCGTGCCAGAATTAAGATTTTATTTTTTGATATGATATTTTCACCCGAACAAGATCCGTTTGATTTATTTTCAAAGTGGTATAAAGAAGTACTTAATTCTCCGTGTAAACAACCAACTGCAATGACGCTAGCAACTTGTAGCAAAGACTACATTCCATCTGCAAGAGTAGTATTACTAAAGGAATATAGTAAAGAAGGTTTTGTGTTTTTCACTAACATAAACAGTAAAAAAGGGAAAGAATTGACTGAGAACCCCAAAGCTGCGTTAGTGTTTCATTGGATAGAATTTGCTAGGCAAGTACGAATTGAAGGGGAGATTAAACTTCTAAACGATGAAAGAACTGACAAATACTTCTCTTCTCGAGCGCTGGGTAGTCAAATTAGCGCATGGTGCTCAAAACAATCGAGCATTCTGAAAGATTGGCAAGATTTTGAGCAAGCTATAAAATTGAAGGAAGAAGAATTTCACAATACACAAGTTTCTCGTCCTGATTTTTGGGTGGGATTTTGTGTAATCCCAAAAGTAATTGAATTTTGGCAAGAAGGTGAATATAGGAAGCACATTAGATTTAGATACACTCTTGTTGAGGGAAGCGATTGGAAAGTGGAACAACTATATCCTTAAAAATGGTTGCGGGAGTAGGATTTGAACCTACGACCTTCAGGTTATGAGCCTGACGAGCTACCGAGCTGCTCCATCCCGCGTCGTTGCTTATTTAGTTATTATATATACAAATAATGAAAAAAGAAAAATAAAATTTCACCACATGCAAATATCGACACACTTATTAACTTTTCTTGACATAATAGTTAGTTATATACGTAACAATCTGCGCAATGAACAATATAACTTGATACTGTGGTTTCCTGTTTTTCAGTGTGTAGGAATTCTAACCTATTTTTCCCTAAGTTTTGAACCAAGCTGCATATCTATTTTTCTTTTGCTTTTACCCACACTAATTTTGATTGCGATATTGTATAAAAGGTACGCGATATTGTGTATCGCTTTAATTGCAGTGCTCATAGGATTTACAGCTAGTAAATTAAGAACAGCTTTAGTTGATACTCAAATTCTTGATAAAGAGAGATATGTAAAAGATATCGTTGCCACAGTGAAGGATATTAACGACAGGGGCTCATATAAACAATTTCTGCTTTCTGTTGAAAAATCCCCTACTATCTCAAAATCCTCTCCTGTTATCCCAGTGCCCCCTTTTGTCATCCCAGTACTTGATACTGGGATCCAGAAAAAAAAGATATGGATTCCAGCGTCACGCGCTGGAATGACACCGGATAGAGCTCTAGATAACATCAGAATATCAGTTAGAACCAAAGTGGAAAAAGGCATTAAAATAGGCGATCAAGTAAAATTATCAGCAAAACTCTTCCCTCTAAAGATTGTGCCCTCGGAGTATGCATACGATTTTGCAAGAATAGCATATTACCAGAAAATAAGTGCAACAGGCTTTGCAACAAGCAAAATAGCCCTGCACAAAAAGGCTGAAGCAAGGCAATTTCTAGAGTATATAGAATCTTTCCGTCAATACATTTATGAAAACCTGCAGCAAAATATCAAGAAACCACATGCGGATATAATCTCTGCATTACTGATCGGTAAAAAAGATGGCATAGATCAAAAAACTATGGACGCGATACGAGATTCAGGTACAGCACATTTGTTTGCCATATCTGGTTTGCATTTATCATTCGTTGCTGGTCTGTTTTTTGTAGTGTTTCGTAATTTATTCGCAATATCTGAAACTTTGACTCTTAAGTATAACACCAAGAAAATATCTGCATTCCTTACTATCTTGCCAACCACGTTTTATTTGTTGATTACCGGTATGCAAATTTCTGCTCAGCGTGCCTACATCATGGTGATTTTAGTACTCGTTGCAATAATGATAGAGAGAAAATATCGAGGGTTAATAGCAATTGCGTTTGCTGCTTCAGTGATACTCTCAGTAGAACCAGAA
>NZ_AWUH01000149.1:0-4491 GCF_000689175.1 Wolbachia endosymbiont of Glossina morsitans morsitans
ATTTAAGAAATTTACCAAATAAAAAAAGGCAAAAGAAGCCCTGGGGTTATTATCTGCTTTAAAATATTGGCGTTTTTTATGTTTTAAACGCTTGACAAGCGAAATTCAGCTGCTTTTAATTGCAACTAACCTACGCTGCAAATGTTTAAGAAATTTACTAAGCAAAAAAAAAGACAAAGAATCCCCGAGTTAGCTAGTCTTTTACTATCTCTGTCGAGTATTGGCATTTTTTGATGTCTTGTAACGCTTTATAAGCGCGTTCAGCTTATTTAGATAAAAATCTAGATGTAGATGAAGTTTTGTAAAGACATACAGTATCTATATACTGCAAAAAAATTGAACACAAGACGCCGATACATTAAGTAATCCTTACCTTTTAATCTGCAGATTGGCGAAAGCAAATACAATAGCTTCAGTTTTATGATAAGGGGGCTGGCGGAGTTTGTCAAGGAAGTTTTTTCGTTTCTAACGATTGTTAACATGCTGCAAAAACTATGCAAGAGGTCTACCACTTTATTAGGTATTTGTGCAGTTATTGGTGTTATCAAGATACTCCCTAATCTTCTTCAAGTCCTCCCAGGCTAAACGTTTTTGTGCTGGTTGGCGAAGTAGGTAAGCTGGATGAAATATAGCAGCTGTGGTGATTGAATTGGACAAATATTGGTTAGTGTACGTATGAAATCTGCCACGCAAATTCGATATAGTTTTTGTGCTGTCAAGAAGGCTATAACATGCGATTCCCCCGACCAAAATTAAAATTTGTGGTGAAACTAGTGCAACGTGTTTTTCGACAAATGGTCTGCACATATCAAGCTCTAGGTCGGTTGGCTTTCTATTGCCAGGTGGACGCCAAAATACAGTATTGCTTATGTATACCTTAGTGCGATCAAGATTGATTGCATTTAACATTTTATCGAGCAACATTCCACTTGCACCACAAAATGGTATGCCTTGAAGGTCTTCATTTGCTCCTGGAGCTTCACCAACGAGCATAACTTTTGCGTTTGGATTACCATCGGAAAAGACAGTATTAGTTGCAGTTTTTTTTATCTCACAACCTTCAAATGATTCAACTGCGCTTCTTAGTTCATCCACACTATTACATTTGCTTGCAAGTTTCCTTGCTTCAATTATCCAGTCACTTGGAAACATGCCTTTTCCATCTTTAGTGTCATCCCAGCGCGTATCTGCATCTTTCTTCTGGGTCCCAGTTTGGATAACAGAGGGTTGTACACTCTCTTTGCTCTCCAATTTTTTTTCCTCTTCACCCTCCATTAGTGTGCAATCAACGCCCACTTCATGGTAAAATTTTAATAATTCTAAGTCTTTATTGCTCATAATGCTTTTTAACCTTTTGTGCTTTTTTCATGGCCATATCATACTTTAATTTAGATAAATGTCTAATATATAACATGCCGTTTAAGTGATCTAATTCATGCTGAATACACCTTGCAAGCCAACCACTAGCTTTTAGTGTTTGTTCTTCGTTATTTAAGTCTCTGTATTTCACAGTTAAATACTTTGGACGCTTAATTTCATAGCTTTGCTCTGGAATTGAAAGGCACCCTTCCCTGAGAATTACTTGTTCATCAGATAATTCCGTAATTTCTGGATTAATCATGCAAAATTTGCCAGTTGATTCATATCCTGCTGGCTCATTTTCAATTGTTTCTAGCTGAACATCCATAACAAAAATTCTCTTTAACACTCCAACTTGCACTGCAGCAAGGCCAAAACCTTCTGCGTCGTACACAGTTTCGAACATGTCGTTTACTAATTCTTTAATTTTATCGTTTATATCTGTTACTTCACTGGCACGTGTGATTAGTCTTTCGTCAGGAGCAATTACAATTGGTAATATGGACATAAAAATTATAATTCTATGTTTTGCTTTTCCTTTTGTTCCAGGATTTAGTGTATATTAAAATGTTGCTATATCTATAATAGAAATATAAATTATTAAAGAAAGCTACAACTTAAAATGAAATTGCGTAATAAGGTCAACTAATGTACTCTGCAGTAATAGCAAAACCAAAGAGAAACGTTTTTGCTGTTTTAGACATAGGTACAACAAAGATTATTTGTCTAATCGTTAAGATAAATGGCAACTTCAGCTATAAAGTAACAGGAACGGGTTATAAGATTGCAGAAGGTGTAAACGGTGGATCAATAACTAATGTAAAACACGCAAATTACTCCATCTCATCAACTATAGGTTTAGCTGAGCAAGTGTCAGAGGAAACTATAGATCAGATATATGTAAATATTGCTGGATGTGGCATCTCATCTTTCAATGTACATAATGAAATTGTTGCAGCTAATCATGAAATTTCTGACCGGGATATAAAACGTGTAGTTTTTCAGACGTTTGAGAAATATATTGAAGAGAATGTTATCATTCACAATATACCACTGAAATATCACTTAGATGACATGACTGACATAAAAGAAGTTGGTGGATTGTACGGAAAAAGACTATCTGCTGATGTTAATGTTGTCACTGCTTCGCGTCCAGCGCTTACCAATATTGAAAACTGTATTACCAATAATGGTGGATTAAATATGGCAGGTTGTATTGCTTCTGCATATTCTGCAGGTCTTGCCTGTCTGAGTGGAGATGAAAAAGAGCTCGGGACTGCTATTGTTGATATAGGCGGTGGGTGCACTGCAATTGGAATTTTCAAAAGAGGGAAACTTGTGTATGCAAGCAGCGTTCCAATTGGTGGTGTTCATATCACTCGAGATATTGCTTACGGGCTATGCACAAGCATAGAACGTGCAGAGTATATAAAAATACTGTATGGCAGCACTATCGTAACTTCAATAGATGAGAATGAGTACATTACAATGCAAAACAACGAAAATGATGAACCTACTCAAGTATTCAAATCTGAGCTTATTAACATCATAAGACCAAGAGTTGAAGAAGTACTTGAAATGGTAAGAGAGCAATTTCAAGAGCAGAAAGATCCAATTAATAAAGTAGTGATCACAGGTGGAACTAGTCAACTCACAAGCATGAAGGAAATTGCAGGCTATATATTCAATAAGCAAGTTCGAATTGGGTGCCCTGAGTCTTGTAGCGGTCTTGATGGCGAATATGATAAAAATCCTGTATTTTCTGCTGCTATAGGCTCTATAAAGCTAATAGTTGACACTTTTTATAAAAATAACTCTGGAATGCTCGGTCAAGATGGTAAAATGAGTAAATTGTATAATTGGGTTAAATCGAAAGTTACAGTCTAGATTTCTGTTTTTACCACTTTTCATACAAATGACTTGACACTAGGATCCATAGGACTTATTTTTATAATATGTAAAATTATTATGTTTATGTACTTGCGAGTAAGCGTACCAATTACAATAAAACATGGAAAATATGAACATAACTATACACTCACAAGAAGATTTTAAATTTATGCGCAAGGCTGGCAGGCTTGCTGCTGAAACTCTTGATTTCATTGCACCGTACGTAAAGATAGGGGTGACAACTAATGAGTTAAATGATCTATGTCATGATTTTATAATTAATGCAGGTGCAATTCCAGCACCACTAAATTATAGGGGATATCCAAAATCAATTTGCACTTCAAAAAATGCAGTTGTGTGCCATGGTGTTCCCGATGATAAACCGCTTAAAGATGGAGATATTTTGAATATTGACGTTACGGTGATTTTAAATGGCTGGCACGGTGATACAAGTCGCATGTTTTGGATTGGCAAGCCATCAATAAAAGCAAAACGTTTATGTGACGCTACTTATAATGCGTTGATGGAAGCGATCAAACAAGTTAAGCCCGGCAATAAGTTAAATGAAATAGGGCTTGCTATAGAGAAGTATATTGAAGATTTTGGATATTCTATCGTACGCAGCTACTGCGGACATGGTATAGGAAAAGTCTTTCATGCTCCACCAAATGTAGTGCATTTCTATGATCAAGATGAAAATCTCGTCTTGAAGGAAGGTATGTTCTTTACAATAGAGCCAATGATTAATGCTGGAAAACATGAGACTCTGCTCAGTAAACTCGATGATTGGACAGTGACAACACGCGATCTTTCACTTTCTGCTCAATTTGAACATACGCTCGGAGTAACAAAAGATGGTGCTGAAATATTCACATTATCACCTAAAAATTGGCACTTCCCGCCTTATAATTAGATTTTTTTAATTCTGCTATACTGCAACTATACTTGGTTTACTTTGGGTAATTTTGAAGAAAGCTCACCCTTAATTTGCGATATAGCAACTAGCCCAATTAATGCACAGAAAATCATGTAAAAACTAGCTGAAGTCTCTTGTCCTGTAACCTTGATAATTGTTGTGCATATAAAATGGTGCAAGGCCGCCAAAAAATCCAGCAGCTATATTTCTTGATAAACCAAATCCACTGTACCGAACCTTTGTTGGAAATAATTCGCACATAAGTGCACTGACAGGACCAAGCGATGCAGCTATTGGAATTATAAAAGAATGTGTGCCAGCAAGTA
>NZ_AWUH01000150.1:0-2274 GCF_000689175.1 Wolbachia endosymbiont of Glossina morsitans morsitans
TATTAGCAAAAAAAATACTTATAACAGGGGAAATATTCATTGCAACCGATCATCAGGACTATGCAGAGTGGATAGCATCACATATAAAGCAGTGTAACTCTTTAATCTATAGGGAAGACGATTTCACAAGTTATACTCTTACAAAATACCACAGAAGAGCGCTCAAAGATCAGCGTAAAGTGAGGTTCTTTAAAGTAAGTGTTATTAATAATTTGCAGACTATGGATCAATAGAGTTTTTGCATATCTCTTTTACGTTAACTATAAATTAAAAATAATAAAAAAAGAGGGAGAAATAGAGTAAATTCCTTTAACTACTTCTCCTTATGAAGGAATAGACTTCTTGCATAACCCAAACTAAGTAGAAAAAAGGTATCATCCAAGTAGCCCCTTTCTCGTCATGCCGCCGCGGCGCTAACACGTAGCTGGATGATGAGGCTTATCGTCATGCCACCGCGAACCGTCATACCGTCACGGTATCTCTTAGCCGCTAACAAGTAGCGGGATGACGGTTGTCAGGTTAGCTGTTATCCCAGTTTTTGACACTGGGATGACAACGAAGGGCTACTTGGATGACAGGGAAGGATGCTGGAATGAAGGTTTTTCAAATTGTCGATAAACCTAAATCTATAATAACTATTTGCCTTTTTTCTAGGTTATGCAAGAAGTCTACTGAATAACAGTAAGATTTTTCAATCCTGTTCCACAGCAAATTTTAGTGCCATGTGAGTAGTTATGGTGCTGTTAACAATCAAAATAACAAAAACTAATATGGTGATTAGTAGTGTATAAATATTCAAGGATAAATTTTCAAATTGAGTTAGCATTTTAAAATACACAAAGGTTGGCATTATCATTGGCAAAACAAGAATTTGCGATACTCCTGATGCTAAGTTGTTTCGACCAATCATCAATGCATTTCCAGTAGCTGAAATATTAATGATTATCAGCGTACTAAATAATAAAGACACTCCAACTGCTATTGAGTGTTCAATACTATTGCCTAGAATTGCAAAGCTGAATATGGAAGTAATTACTGAAATCGGACACCCAAATAATAACCAGTGAGCGAAAATTTTATAAGCAACTATAAGCCTAGAAGAGAGTGGCTGTACAATGATTTGCTCTAATATTCCATCATGATAATCAGATGTAAACAAATTATTTGTAGAAATCTGCAAAACAAATGTAGCACATATCCATGTTAATGTTAACATAACTTCTTGTCTATTGTTGTTTTTAAGTGTAAATGAAGATAAACTTAACATTATGATAAAAATACATACTATATAGGTAAAGTTCTTATCATCTATTACTATTTTTTTTACTGAGTCGATCATACTAGGCTTTTAAATGTTTATTATAAATTATAGTGTTTACTTTGAGGTAGTATAATTTTTTGTTCATAAATTATATAGGTTTTATTATTTTTTTGATAATGCAATTATGGAAAAGTTACCAAAAATAAAGTCACCAGAAGATGAAGAATATATGAGCGTAAAACAACTGGAATACTTCAGCTTAAAGTTACAGTCAATACTCGCTGAGCTGGAGAAACAAGAACTAGAAGAGAATAGTATTGATACATACTATTCTGATGGAGATAGTGGAAACGAGGAATTAATCAAGCGTCGAAAACTTAGAAAAGAAAAAATTAAGGAGGCGTTAGAAAAAATAAAATTAGGCACTTATGGTTACTGCGATGGAACAGGAGAAGAAATAGGAGTCGAAAGACTTAAAGCTAATCCGCTTGCTATATATTGTATTGAAGAGCAAGAGAGAGTAGAAAAAGAAAAGAACGTGTACAACATTAACGATTAATTTACACATAAGTGGTGAGCCCATTGGACTTCAAGAGGAGCAAGAGGCGCTGAAGTATAGCCTTTCTTATAATAGTCCGAATGCGATAAGATATGTGTTTATGGCTATAGCAGGCCAGTAGCATATTACGGTCTGTTCGGATTATTGTAAAAAGAGCTATATCTATGATCGTCTTCAGTAAAATTCATTCAGCAGCATTATGATTTGGAAGTAGATTTTATTTTTCGCTTGCAAAAAAGAAATTATAGTAAGCTATGGGAACGCTGGCGAATTAAATTTTGATTTTATATTAGAAAATGAAAAGCTAAAAAATAAAACGAAAGCTTTCATACAGAAAGCTTTTATACAGAAAGTAAGAGTTATAATGCTGACATTAGCCAACTGAGAAACAGAGTTTTTGACCGAGACTTTGGAGCAAAGCTTATGTGTTACGGTGGCACATAGAGGAGTGCTA
>NZ_AWUH01000150.1:2284-3033 GCF_000689175.1 Wolbachia endosymbiont of Glossina morsitans morsitans
ATACTCTATTTGTTTTATTCCAAGATAAATTCTTGCCCGATTCACGTTAGCCCTTATTACTTTTGCTTCTATTTTATCACCTACATTATACTTCTTTATCTCATCTGAACCATTTTTAGACCAACTAAAATCTTTCACATATATTGTCGCTTCACGTTCTCATCTATTTCAGAATCACCGAAAGCAACAGATACATATGAGCCGGTATTATTCTTCACTTCACCAGAAACAATAGAACCAGGAGGATATTTATTGATACTTGCCAAGGGTTGTCTACACACCTCTTCATGCTTAAACTCATCCTACTCTTAGCAATGTCAATACTGAGAATTTTTACATATACTTCTTGTCCCGTTGTTACGAGACTACTAACTGGTAAATTACTCTTAACCCAAGTTATTTCCGACGAGTGCACTAAACCTTCAATTCCAGGTCTAAGCTCAACAAATAATCCATAATCTTCTATGCTTGTTACATAACCCTTATGCACACTATCAACTGGATATTTTGACTCTGCATCTTGCCAAGGGCTATCTTCTAGCTGCTTCACACCCAAGGAAATTTTAGCATTTTCCTTGTCTATTTTTATAATTTTAACTTTTATAGTCTGACCACAAGTAAAAACTGCAGACGGATGACTTACCCTACTCCAAGAGATATCTGTAATATGTAACAATCCATCTATAACTCCCACTACATCTGATTCATGAATACCGACAAATACACCGTAATGAGTGATACTTTTTATT
>NZ_AWUH01000150.1:3333-5018 GCF_000689175.1 Wolbachia endosymbiont of Glossina morsitans morsitans
GCTTCGCATCTTTTACTTACTTCAAATCCACATGACTCAGCGGTAAAAAAGCGCTTATTCCGTCACCAAGATCAACAATAAAGCCACATTTAATTGAGCGTTTAATAACTCCGCTTACTTCAGCCCTTGTAACTGTATCTTCTTCCAACTTATTCCATTTTTCGTCCCTAATTGCTTTTTCACGACTAAGAACAACATTACCATGATAATCTTCAATTCTTTCCACATAAACTCTGATTTTCGAGCCAATAATGACCTCATCATTACAACCGAGTTCCTTGATCAGAATTCTCCCGTCAGATTTTAAACCAATATCAACCACAACGTCGTTAGGGTTTATTCTTGTAATTACACCTTCTACCACATCTCCTTCTTTAATTTTGTTAACAAAAGAATCTTCAAACAAGGTATTATCTGGATCCTCAAATTGGCCTTGACATATCTCTTCTATAAATTTGTTTGATGATAGCTTTCTGATAGTAACCGGTAGATTTACGACTGGATTATTATTATTTATACCTTTAACTTAAACTTTATTAGAACTCATATATTATGTAATATTAACAATTATTGACAAGTAATTTTTCATTAACTCATTTCGAGAATTGTTTAAGCTATATAAAATATAGTGAGAAAATTATATATGTATCAAGAATATGCTATTTAAGAATAGCAAGTGGATTAGATCGTTCTCCAGAAGGTCCAGGCTAAAACCTGATGTTGATGAAATATTGGAAAAATATTCTATTCAAAACAGCAAGGAATCTATAGAGAAAATTGTAAATTCACAAAAAAGAATATGGGTAGAAATAGGCTTTGGCAACGGTGAAAATATGCTTTACCAGGTGCTCAATGAACCTGATCTATTATTTATAGGATGTGAGCCCTACTTATCTTCCGATCTTCGCTTGCTGACAAACATAGAAATACAGAACATAAAAAATATTTTAATGTGGACAGAAGATGCAAGAGAATTGATTGCAAATTTTCCTGATAACAGTGTTGAAAGATTCTTTATTCTCTTTCCAGATCCATGGCCAAAAAGAAGTCACAATAAAAGACGATTAATTAATACGGAATTTTTAAATTTATTAGCAAAAAAAATACTTATAACAGGGGAAATATTCATTGCAACCGATCATCAGGACTATGCAGAGTGGATAGCATCACATATAAAGCAGTGTAACTCTTTAATCTATAGGGAAGACGATTTCACAAGTTATACTCTTACAAAATACCACAGAAGAGCGCTCAAAGATCAGCGTAAAGTGAGGTTCTTTAAAGTAAGTGTTATTAATAATTTGCAGACTATGGATCAATAGAGTTTTTGCATATCTCTTTTACGTTAACTATAAATTAAAAATAATAAAAAAAGAGGGAGAAATAGAGTAAATTCCTTTAACTACTTCTCCTTATGAAGGAATAGACTTCTTGCATAACCCAAACTAAGTAGAAAAAAGGTATCATCCAAGTAGCCCCTTTCTCGTCATGCCGCCGCGGCGCTAACACGTAGCTGGATGATGAGGCTTATCGTCATGCCACCGCGAACCGTCATACCGTCACGGTATCTCTTAGCCGCTAACAAGTAGCGGGATGACGGTTGTCAGGTTAGCTGTTATCCCAGTTTTTGACACTGGGATGACAACGAAGGGCTACTTGGATGACAGGGAAGGATGCTGGAATGA
>NZ_AWUH01000151.1:0-1246 GCF_000689175.1 Wolbachia endosymbiont of Glossina morsitans morsitans
AGGAGGAGATGCTTTCTCTTGAACACCAAGAGTTACGTGATGAAAATACAAGATTGAATGAAAGAGTAGATTCTTTAATGGAGGAATTGTGTCAATGCAAATTAGAAAGTGAAAAGAATGAGTTATGTTTAAAGTCAGAATATGAAGATGAGTTACGCTTAAGATTGGAATATGAAGATGAATTAAACTTGGAATTAGAACATAAAAGTAGGGAAGCTTCTTCTCTGCGTACTCAATTAACTATGTTAAGAAAAAAAGTAGAAGTAGAAGAAGTAAAACAATTAAAAACTTTAGAATCGGAAGAACAACATGAGAGCTCAGAAAGCGACACAGAAGAATTAGAGAAGAAGTTATGCCAGTCGGAAAAGGAAAAGAAAGAATTAGAAGGTAAAGTTAGTGATGAACGTCAAAAGCGCACTGATCTTGAAAGTAAAGTTGATAAATTGTGTATAAAGGAGAAAGAGTACTTATCTAAAATTGAGGAGCTGAAAAAGGAGTTATTATCTTTACAAAAAGAAGAGAAAGAATCTGATAACACATTAACAACAGTGAAGGATGATCACGATAATAAGGTGAAAGAATTAAACAGTTCACTTTTGGAGCAATCCTCTCAAATAGAACAACTTCAAGAAGATTTGTCGAAAAAGAAACAAGAAGAAGTGCTTTTTTTGCAACAGGCGATAGAGTATATAACAGATGAGGTAGAAAAATTAGTAAGGGAAAATGAAGTGATCAGAGATGATGATAAAAAAGTAATATTACAAGTGATTCAAGCAATAAAGTCCTTGTTAGTAGAAGAAGTTGCACAATATTTGCCAGGCGAAACGTCTGTTCCTTCATTTGTGGAAGATCCTGGATATACCAGTGGATGTTCTACCCCGACCAACAGCTGCCACACATTTTGAGTACAGTTGTACACTGGATACATAAGACCTTAGCCATTTTTAGCTAGCAGACTGAAAATGGGAAGTTTGTTGTAGGTGCAGCACTATAATTCCTCCACAGATAAGAGAATTTTAATAAATATATACAAGACTGCTGAACGTGGGGGGGAGGGGAGTAATGAGCAATTTGCTTAGTGAGGCTAATGCATTTTATTTTGTAGCTAGTTCCTTAGCCACTCTTGCGTTACTTACATCTTTAGCGCTTATTGTAACTTCTAATGTGCCTCTTCCTCTAACTCTCGCTTTAGCTGCATTATCTGTTTTGGTGCTTGCACTTTTATATAAAATAATTCGTAATAATA
>NZ_AWUH01000152.1:0-4672 GCF_000689175.1 Wolbachia endosymbiont of Glossina morsitans morsitans
CACTTAATAATCTTAAAATAGGCTGTAAATCACCATTAATTGATAAGCACAGCACTTCTTTATTGAGATAATTAGCTAGGTGATTCTTCTTTTCCAGAATTTCTGCTTCCCTCAATAAGTCGCATTTGTTTAATACTACAATCTCTTCTTTTTCAACAAGATCACTATTGTAAAGTTCCAATTCATTATGGATACAACTATAAGCCGAAACAACGTCATCGTGAGTTACATCGATTAAATGAAGTAAAATTTGACACCTTTCTATGTGTTTTAAAAATTTATGCCCTAGCCCAACTCCAAGGTGAGCATCAGTAATTATTCCAGGAATATCTGCTATTACAACTTCGCTATCATCCACTTTTACCATGCCTAAATGAGGTCTTACGGTGGTAAATGGATAATCGCCTACTTTTGTATCGGAATTTGAGCAGCGAGTCAAAAATTTTGATTTACCTGCGTTTGGCATGCCAATAATTCCAACATCTGATAAAACTTTTAGTTTTAATAATACATGTTTTTCTTCGCCAGGCTGACCGTAAGTAAAATGTCTTGGTGCCTTATTAGTAGAAGATTTAAAATTAGTGTTTCCAAGTCCACCTTTTCCACCCTGTGCTACTTGAAATTCCATACCAGGCTTGTCAAGGTCTACTATTATCTCTTCACTTTCTTCATCAATTATTTGTGCACCGACTGGAACTTTAAGTATAACGTCTTTCCCTGCTGTGCCAGATCTATCCCTGCCTGCACCATTTTTTCCACTATCTGCTTTAATGTGTCTTCTATAACGAAAATGAAGCAAAGTGTTGAGATTAGCGTCGCTGATGAAAACTATGTTTCCACCCTTTCCTCCATTACCACCATTTGGACCACCAAATTCAACGAACTTTTCTCGACGAAAACTTGCACAGCCATCACCGCCGTCACCGGCTTTTAAACACAATTTTACTTCGTCTATAAAACCCATGCTAACCCACGATAATATTTAGCATCCTTTCCTAACGTGCTTTCTATTCTCATTAGCTCATTATACTTCGCGAGTCTATCAGAACGCGATAGCGACCCGGTTTTTATTTGCCCGCAATTTGACGCAACTGCTATATGAGATATTGTTGTGTCTTCTGTTTCACCTGAGCGATGAGAAACAACAGCTTTATAGCCATTTGATTTTGCCATTTCAATAGCAGCAAAAGTTTCTGTTAACGTCCCTATTTGATTTGGCTTGATCAGTACAACATTTGCCATTTTTTCCTCTATTCCTTTGCATATCAGTTCACAATTTGTAACAAACAAATCATCCCCAACCAATTGAATTTTACTCCCCAATTTTGCAGTAAGTAATTTCCAACCTTCATAGTCGTCTTCACTCATTGCATCTTCTATAGAAATTATTGGATATCTTTCCACAAGATTACAATAATATTCAGTCAACTCTTCTGAAGTAAGATCTCCGTGTTCAAATTTGTAAATTCCATCTTCATAAAAAGTAGATGAAGCAACATCAAGGCCTAGTGCAAAATCACTTTGCGCTGAATAACCTGCTGATTCTATAGCGTATATGATCAAATCAAGTGCTTCTTCAGTACTTTCAATATTTGGTGCAAAACCACCTTCATCCCCTACATTTGTGCTATAACCTTTTTTCTTAAGAATGCTACGTAAGTTGTGGAATACCTCCGCAGATATTCTAATCGCTTCGCTGAAAGTCTCAGCACCGACCGGAAGAATCATGAATTCTTGGAAATCGAGCTTATTGTCTGCATGTACTCCACCATTAATTATGTTAATGAGTGGAACCGGCATAACACTCGTCTGCTTTCCTCCCAAATATCTATATAGCGGCATTTTGAAACTGTTTGCTGCTGCTTTTGCAACTGCAAGAGACACACCCAAAGTTGCATTTGCTCCAAGTTTTGATTTGTTTTTTGTTCCATCCAGTTCAATTAATGCTTTATCAATTGCATTTTGGTCCGCTGCATTCATTCCAATGATTTCATCTGCTATTATCCCATTTACAGCTTGAACAGCTTTCAGCACTCCCTTACCACAATACCTTTTCTCATCTTGGTCCCTGAGTTCCAAGGCTTCTAATTTACCGGTTGAAGCTCCAGAAGGTACAGATGCTCTGCCTACTGCTCCATCACAGAGCCCAATCTCTACCTCAACGGTTGGGTAACCCCTGCTATCTAAAATTTCTCTTGCGAATACGTTATTGATTATCTTATTCATTACATTAAACCTTAACTTCCGCAATAAGTGCTGCAGTTTCCTTTGCCAATTTAGCTATATTACTACCAGCACCAATAAATAATACTATATCACTTGGACTTGTCGAATCACTAATAAAATGTGAAATGAGCAAAGCATCATTCATAATTTTTGTGTTATTAAATCCATTACTGATTAAAGCTTTTTGTATATCATCAATCCCACAACCAGGAATAGGCTTGTCTTCTGGGGGATGAACAGGAGTGAGGATGACATAATCAAACATCATGAAAATTCGTATGAATTCATCAAAAAAATTACGAATGCGGGCAAAACGAAGTGGTTCGATAATTCCTATTACTTTTCCTTTAGTAATCGAACGTGCAGCCGTTAAAGTTGCATATATTTCATTTGGATGATGGGCATAATCCTCAATTAACTTAACACCTTTAATATCGGCAATCAAAGAGAATCTTCTTGCTACTCCTTGAAATTCCAAAAGGCCTTTTTTAATATCTGCATCGCTAATTCCGAGCTTTATCGCAACTGATATTGCAGCCAGGGCGTTGCTTACTTTGTGAATTCCTATTGCATTTGATAGTACTATGTTTTTTAAAGGGCTGGATCCCAGTGTCACGCACTGGGATGACATCTCTGTACACTTTCCTTTTGTCATTCCAGCACGTAATGCTGGAATCCAGTTGTTCAACACATCAAATTCTATGCTGTTAGCATGCTGTTTAATGTTGCTGGCTCTTATGCTACCATTCTCAAACCCAAACGTTATAGAATTACCCGCATCATAATCGATGTCTACAGAATCAGGTAAAACTGCAGAACCTGCATTATTCACGAATTGGGAAAATGCATTTTTGATATTATCAAATGTGCCGTAATAATCTATGTGGTCATTGTTGATACTTGTTATGACAGCAATCTTTGCAGGGATTTTTAGCATAGTTCCATCAGACTCATCAGCCTCGATCAGAAAAGTGTCACTCCCTCCAAGTTTGAAGTTGCTCTTATAGGAATTTAATATCCCTCCTACAGTTACAGTCGCATCAATGCCAGAATGATCAAAAATGGAAGCAATCATAGCGGTTGTTGTTGTCTTTCCGCTTGAACCTGAAACCGCTATCACATATTTACCTTTCATAATTTCAGCAAGTATGTCTGATCTATGCAAAACGGTTTTATTGTTATTTTTTGCCGCAATTAACTCCACATTATCAGATTCTATTGCAGAAGAATGTACGACTATTTGAGCTTGGCTTATATTATTAGCATTGTGACCAATAAAAACCTCTATACCTAGCTTTTGTAACTTATTTATATTGTCGTTTGATTGTGCATCACTGCCTTGAACTTTGCAATTGGAATTGTGAAGAATTTCAGCAATGGCACTCATTCCGATTCCACCTATACCAATAATATGTATTATTCCTTTTTGAGTTTTGTTAATATTTAGCAGTAGATGTTTACTCATTACTAAATTTATTATAGTATAATTTAAAATCCTCATAGTATCGAACCCTCTTACCGAATACAATGATAAAAAACCTAACCTTTCTATGTCTAATATTTGTTTTGATAAGTAGCTGCAGTTTTAGCAACAGGTTTAACTGCACTGCAGGTCATTATAAAATTGGCAGCAGCTACACAATAAATGGTATAACTTATTATCCAAAAAACTGTAAACACTATGAAGAGATAGGGATAGCATCGTGGTATGGAATAGAAGATCATGGCACACTTACAGCAAATGGTGAAGCGTTTAACCGTCACTTGATCTCTGCAGCGCATAAGACTTTGCCCTTACCCTGCTTTGTTCTTGTCACTAATTTAGAAAATGGAAGAAAGCTTGTTACAAGGGTTAACGATAGAGGGCCTTTTATTGAAGGCAGAATAATAGACTTATCAGAAAAAGCAGCTCAAGTCTTAGGATTTCATAAATCTGGGCTTGCAAAAGTAAAAGTTCAATACCTAAGAAAGATGTCAGAACAATTGATACAAAATACTCCTCATTACAGAAAGCAATATGAAAAAGAAATGCAGAAACGTCATCCGAAACAAGACAATGCAGAAAGTAAGGGATATGTTGCATTTTTTAAAAGTGCTCAGGCCGCTAAATCAGCTGCATCAAAGCTTCGCAATCAAGGAATAAAAAATGTTAGATTGCTTTTTAAGAACGATCAATATTGCGTGAAAGTGAGTTATAGGTAGTGGTGAGTGCAGAATTTGAAAGATTTGGTTAATGTAAGGAACGCTGGCTAACTATTGTAAGTTAAAAATGTGATATAAAAAAGATATCAACAATTTATAGCTATACCACCGCGATATCTCTTAGCCGCTAACACGTAGCGGAATGACGAGCTTATCGTCACGCCACCGCTAACCGTCATACCGCGATTCATTCGCGGTATCTCAGCCGCTAACAAGTAGCAGAATGACAGCAATCCTACGTCAT
>NZ_AWUH01000153.1:0-1224 GCF_000689175.1 Wolbachia endosymbiont of Glossina morsitans morsitans
CAGCTATAGGAGTGATAACAAGTGATGTAAACGCAACGGAAACCACCAAAGCAGTAATCATTACACGTATAGCAATGCTAGCAGATCATGCAGTGGTGTGGCCAGGAAATATCACTGAGGAGCAAAAAGCTGCAGCAATCAAGCAACTTGAAGCACGGGGCATCATCATTCATAAGGGAGTTTAAAACTGCTCAACTGAAGAGCAAAACCAACTTTAAACACTAAAGGGGAAAAACATGCAAAATCCATTTACAAATCCAGCATTTAGTATGACGGAATTAACTAAAGCAATAAACATATTGCCGATAAATTATGGTCGAACAGAAAGCTTAAATTTATTTCCAAGTAGATCGGTAAGATTTCGACATATTACGATAGAAGAGCAAAACGGAGTATTGAGTTTATTACCAACGCAAGTTCCCGGAGCACCAGCAACAGTGGGAAAACGCGGAAAACGAAAATAAGAACATTTACGATACCACATATTCCCCATGATGACGTAGTGTTACCTGAGAAAGTGCAAGGAATAAGGGCATTTGGGTCAGAGAATGAACTGAAAGCGTTGGCTAATGTGGTAACAGATCACCTGGAGTTGATGAGAAATAAACACGCGATAACGTTAGAACATTTGCGGATGGGGGCGTTAAAAGGGATTATTCTGGATGCTGATGGCAGTGAGTTATTAAACCTTTACAACGAATTTGAAATTACGCCAAAAGTGGTAAATTTCGCATTGGGAACAGCAACGACAGATGTAAAAAGAAAATGTCTGGAAGTATTGCGTCATGTTGAGGACAACTTAAGTGGTGAATACATGACTGGGATTCATGCGCTGGTAAGTCCAGAGTTTTTTGATGCACCAACTTCGCATGCCAAAGTAAAAGAGGCATATGAGAGATGGCAAGAAGGAGCAGCACTCCGGAACGATATGAGATCAGGATTTACGTTCTGTGGAATAACATTTGAGGAGTACAGAGGACAAGCAACTGACCCTGAAGGAATTGTGAGAAGATTTATAGAAAAAGATACGGGACACTGTTTTCCACTTGGTACAGCTAATACATTTACGACTTACTTTGCCCCAGCAGACTTTAATGAGACGGTAAATACACTAGGACAACCGCTCTATGCAAAACAAGAGCCAAGAAGATTTGATAGAGGGACTGACCTTCATACCCAATCAAACCCTCTACCAATGTGCCATCGCCCAGGTATACTTGTAAA
>NZ_AWUH01000154.1:0-4101 GCF_000689175.1 Wolbachia endosymbiont of Glossina morsitans morsitans
AAGTTTAATAGTGTCTGTTACTGCTTTTAGGTGTGAGGCTAGAGGGTTATTAGCAGTAACAGACACTATTAAACTTATTATTAAGAATTTACTTAAAGTAAATACTTAATTTAAAATATTATAATATTTTTACTTACAATAGATTTATGTAAATGCTTTTTTCCTCAAATTAGTGTTGTACTATTATACTTGTTGAATGACTAAAAAATTATTAACCATCACCAATCTCTGTTTGCATAGTAAGTTTATATATACTATTATACAGTATATCACTTAGTTTTATAGCAAACAAACAAAAGATATGGTGAAGTTATTTGCACTATTGATAATATTTTACTCAAATGTATCTGTTGCCTCTGCTCCTACTTCCTGGCAATTTGGATTTCCTGCTCCTGCAACTGAAGTAATGGAGGCTGTAGTTAGGTCACATTCGTTTGTGATGCTTGTGATGGTTACAATAATGCTTTTTGTGTGGGCGCTGCTTGCTTATATAGCGTTTCGCTTTCGTAAAAGCAAAGTAACAAACATAAGTAAAACTACCCATAGTGTTCCTTTAGAAATTATTTGGTTTGTTATACCAACTATCATTGTTGGAATATTAGCTTTTGAAAACGCTAAATTACTGAAGCTACAGGAAGAAATACCGAAAGCTGACATAACACTAAAAGTTATTGGCCATCAATGGTATTGGAGCTACCAATATCCAGAATATCAAGGTGTGTCATTTGATAGTTATATTAAGGGAAAAGAAGACTTTATCGAAGGAGATTTAAAGCTATTCTCTGTTGATAACAACATCATTTTACCCGTTAATGCTAACGTTCGTTTACAAGTTACAGCAGGAGATGTGATACACAGCTGGGGAGTACCGGCTTTTGGTGTAAAAATTGATGCGATACCAGGTAGGCTGAATGAGGCGTGGTTTAATATCAAAAAGCCTGGTGTTTATTACGGGCAGTGCTACGAATTGTGTGGTCAAGGCCATGGATTTATGCCAATTGTTGTTGAAGCAGTAAGCAAAGAAGATTTTAATAAGTGGATTGAAAATAGAAAATTAGTGAGTTAAATTTGGAGTATAGATATGGGTGACGTACCAAAGGGCATAAAGCGTTGGTTGTTTTCCACTAATCATAAAGACATAGGGACACTGTACATTGTTTTTTCCATATTAGCTGGAATTATTGGTGGATTATTATCGGTGATTATTCGCACTCAGCTAATGCACATTAATATACTTAACAATAATTATCAATTATATAACGTAATGGTCACAGGGCATGCGTTGATAATGGTGTTTTTTATGATAATGCCAGCCTTAATGGGAGGATTTGGTAATTGGTTTGTACCTCTCATGATTGGCGCACCAGATATGGCATTTCCTCGTATGAATAATTTAAGTTTTTGGTTATTAGTGTCATCTTTTATTTTGCTCATTCTCTCAGTGTTTATTGGTGAAGGTCCAGGTACAGGTTGGACTTTATATCCACCTTTATCACAGGTAATGTCCCATCCAAGTGCAGGAGTTGACCTTGCTATACTTGCACTTCATGTTGCTGGTATGTCGTCAATTGTTGGGGCGATCAACTTTATAGTTACTATATTTAACATGCGCGCAAAAGGCATGTCATTAACTAAGATGCCACTGTTTGTTTGGTCTGTCTTGCTAACAGCATTTATGTTGATTGTTGCTTTACCAGTGCTTGCCGGTGCTATAACTATGCTTCTAACTGATCGCAATATTGGCACTTCCTTTTTTGATCCTGCCGGTGGTGGCGATCCTGTGTTATTTCAACATCTATTTTGGTTTTTTGGTCATCCAGAAGTTTACGTAATTATTTTTCCTGCATTTGGCATCATAAGTCAGGTTGTATCAACTTTTTCTCACAGACCTGTATTTGGTTACATAGGGATGGTTTATGCAATGATAGGTATAGCAGTATTTGGCTTTATGGTTTGGGCTCATCATATGTTCACTGTTGGGCTTAGTGCTGACGCTGCTGCATTTTTTAGCACTACCACAATTTTTATCGGTGTTATAACTGGTGTAAAAGTCTTTAGCTGGATTGCAACTATGTGGGGTGGAGCAATTGAGTTTAAGACCCCTATGCTGTTTGCACTAGGTTTTATTTTTATGTTTGTTAGCGGTGGCATAACGGGAATAATTCTTTCTCATGGTGGAATAGATAAGCTCCTGCACGACACCTATTATGTTGTTGCTCACTTCCATTATGTCATGTCACTTGCTGCATTATTTGGAGCTTTTGCTGGCTTTTATTATTGGATTGGTAAAATGTCGGGTAAACAATATAATGAGCGCTTAGGTCAAATCCACTTTTGGCTTACTTTTATTAGCACCAATATCACTTTTTTACCTCAACATTTCTTAGGATTAGCTGGTATGCCAAGGCGTATACCTGATTATCCTGATGCGTTTATCCCTTGGAATTATATATCCTCAATTGGTTCGTATATGTCCTTTGTTTCAGTTATGTTTTTTGTGTTTATAGTTATACATCTCTTTAAATGGGGCAAGAAAGCTGGAGATAATCCCTGGGGAGGTGACACCTTGGAATGGACGGTATCTTCACCACCGCCTTTTCATACTTTCGAAAAACCACCAGTGGTAAAATAGAATGTACACAAGTGTTTTGCTCAATGTTGAATCAACAATACTGGATTTTTGGCGTTTGCTGAAGCCAAGGATAATGTATCTTGTGGTATTTACTGCAGTTGCTGGTATGGTTACTGCACCAGGTAGTATGCACCCTTTTCTAGCACTAATATCTCTTGTATGTGTTGCTCTTGGCTCAGGATCTGCAGGTGCTATAAATATGTGGTATGACAAAGACATAGATCTGCTCATGGAAAGGACAAAAAACCGCCCTATACCTTCAGGTAGAGTTTCTGCAGAAAGCGCGCTTGAATTTGGTATAACTCTTGGAATATTGTCGGTATTTATCATGGCAATAGCAGTAAATTATATTTCTGCTGCTTTGCTTGCAGTTAGCATATTATTTTACGTTTTCGTATATACAATTTGGCTAAAAAGGCGTACTCCGCAGAATATCGTTATCGGTGGTGCAGCAGGTGCTTTTCCTCCAATGATTGGCTGGGCAGCTGTAACTAATTCTGTCAGTTGGGAAAGTTTCATTTTATTTTTAGTAATTTTTATGTGGACTCCGCCACACTTTTGGGCCCTATCTTTAAATAAGTCTGAAGACTATGCAAAGGCATCGATTCCAATGTTCAATATTGTTTATGGTCCGGAAAAAACAAGAAAATATATATTAATTTATAGTGTCTTGCTGGTGCTAACTAGCTTGCTTCCAGCTCTATTCTTGAAAAAGGCTTTACTTTATCTAAGCATGGCAATTTTTGCAGGTTGCATCTTTATTTGGTACGCTATATCAATTCTCAGATTCAAGAACCACAACTCACAGAAACAAATGTTTTCTTACTCAATTTCTTATCTATTTTCCCTATTTGCCAGTATTATTTTTTGTTCTATTGATTTATTTTAGTTATGAAAGAACGGCAGAAACATAAAAACTATTTTTTCCTTTTCCTTTTGGTAATGCTCGTTGTCACACTTTTTTTTGTTTCTATAATAAAATTTAAAGGTGCAGCTTAAACTACCTTTAGAAATTGTGCTTTCATAAAAGCAACTATATACTTTGTTAACCGATATAAACAAAGATGAGTAAAAAAGAAGTGACAATATATACGGATGGGGCGTGTTCTGGTAATCCTGGAGCGGGAGGATGGGCAGCTATCATATTATTTCAAGATTACAGAAAAGACATTTATGGTAGAGAAGAAAATACCACAAACAATAAAATGGAGTTAACAGCGGTGATCAATGGGCTGAAAGTATTGAAATTTTCTTGTAATATTAATTTACATATGGATAGTCTTTATGTTAAATATGGCATAACAGAGTGGATAAATAAGTGGAAAATGAATGGCTGGAAAACAAGTAATAAAAAATCAGTAAAAAATATGGAATTGTGGAAAGAGCTAGACAACGTTGCTTCACAACACGAAATTGATTTGAAGTGGGTTAAAGCACACAGTGGCGATAAGTATAATGAAGAGGCTGAT
>NZ_AWUH01000155.1:0-3456 GCF_000689175.1 Wolbachia endosymbiont of Glossina morsitans morsitans
TTTGGTACAAGTTGTCCAGGTTAATGTTTTCAACGTCTGTTTGTAGCGTTATCGTTGTGCCCTGCAGAAGGATTTTGAGGCGGAGCACTATTTTACGAATTCTTCCACAGTTTTATAACTGCTAGTTTTACAGTAGTTATTATATAATTCACTGCTTTCTTTTGGGCACTTTTATGTTGACTGTAAAATTTTTTTTCCCGGGAAAAGGCAGATTTTGAAAAAATCAATTAAAGATTTTATTTGAAATGGTCTTATATTAAAGGTGTCTTTATCTGTTGCTGTTAGCTCAAATGAAAATTTTTGTATATTGCTTTCAATACTTCTCGAGCGAATAGCACTGATCTTAATTGTTTCGCTAGAAAATGCTTTACTTATGTTTCTGGATCTTTCCTTAAAGAACTTAGGTAAATCCTCTATTTTGTACTTATTATCAGTTTCAATGTCACTGTTGTGCATAGTTGATACAGCAAATTCATCAACGCAAAGGTAAATAAAAAAATTAATTAGTCAATAAATTAATAATTAAAATGGGACAGTTTTTAGATTGTTGATGCTATTCAAGATTTTACTATAATTAAAGTTTAGGCCAGCGTTTCTAAGATGAATAAAGAGCTACTGAATGAAATACCTTCACTTGAAGATAAAGCGATCTCTGAAATTGAGAATGCTTCTTCTTTACAAGATTTAGAAAAAGTTAGGCTATCATATTTGGGAAAAAAGGGTGTAATTAAAGCTTATTTTGACAACTTAAAAGAGATAGAAGACGCAGGAAAAAAGCGCAATTTAGGCGAAGTTATCAACGTTTTACGTAATAAGCTAGATCAGCTTATAATGAATAAGGAGAATATACTAAAAGCCGAAGAAGTTAACTTTAAATTGCAGAACGAGGCAGTTGATATTACGTTGCCTGCGAGGCCAGAAAAAATTGGCAAGGTCCATCCACTCAGTAAGGTTCTAAATGAAGTAAAGCTTATTTTTGCACATATGGGTTTTAAAGCAGTTGATGGCCCTGACATTGAAGATGAATTTCATGTATTTGATGCACTGAATACTCCAAGTCATCATCCTGCACGAGAGGAGCAAGATACCTTCTACTTAAAGAATAAAATAGATGATAAAAGAATGGTACTGCGCACTCACACCTCATCTGTACAGATTAGAACCATGGAAAAAACAAAAAAATTCCCAATTAAAATAGTAGCCGCAGGTAGAGTATACAGAAACGACTTTGATGCAACTCACACCCCTATGTTCCATCAAATAGAGGGGTTATATGTCGATGAGAATGTCAATATGGGCCAGTTAAAATTTACTATTCATCACTTCCTTAATAAGTTCTTTGGCGATAAAAGGCTGAAGATACGTTTTCGTAATAGTTTTTTCCCTTTTACCGAGCCTTCTGCGGAAGTGGACATAAGTTATAAAGGTAGTAAATGGATAGAAGTACTGGGATGCGGTATGACGCATCCAAATGTATTTCAAAATGTTGGAATAGACCATACTAAATACAACGGTTTTGCGTTTGGCATTGGTATAGAAAGGCTTGCAATGCTAAAATATCAAATTAGCAACTTGAGGAGCTTTTATGACAACAAAATCAGCTGGCTTGATCATTACGGTTTTCATTTTTCGTCTTTAAGATAAGTGATAAATAAAGCTCATACTTTTATCATACTTGCTGCCGGGCATGGCAGGCGGATGAATTCAGATTTGCCTAAGGTTCTGCACAAAATAGGCAATTTTTCCGTGCTTCAGCATGTCATTTATAATGCAAAACAGTTAAATCCTGAAAATATTGCTGTTGTAGTTGATCAGCCTTTAATTGAAAGACTAAAGTGCTTTGAGGATATACAGTTAATTACACAAGAATCAACACTTGGCACGGGAGATGCGGTCAAAACTGCGATGAGAAACCTAAGAGAATTGCCAGATTCAAGCATAGTTGTTGTGCAGTATGGGGATACTCCGCTCATAAAAAGCAGCACAATAACTAAAATGATTAGTTATTTAGAAGGCAAGGCTCTAGCTTGCCTAGGTTTTAGGACAAGCAATACTGGTAGGTTAATTATTGAGAATGGTTCCTTAAGAGAAATCGTAGAAGCAAAGAGTGATAAAAATAATCATGAAGAATTTCTTGCAAATGCTGGAATAATGGTTGCATGTGCAAAGAATTTACGTGAATTGGTGGAGAAAATAGAGTGCAATAGCTCAACCCATGAATATTACTTGACCGATATAGTTTCCATTGCAGTGAAGAGTAATTTAAATGTCGGTTACGTTATTACCGGTGGAGAAGAAGCAATGGGAATAAGTAACAGAAATGACCTTATAAAAGCTGAATATTACTTTCAAGAAAATAAAAGAAAAATTTTTACAGACTCCGTAGTAACGCTTGTTGCACCAGAGACTGTTTTCTTTTCTCTTGATACGCAAATTGCCAGAGATTCAGTTATTTACCCATATTTTTTTTTCGGTATTGGAGTGAAAATAGAGTCTGGTGCGAAAATAGTGCCATTTTCGCAGTTAGAAAATTGCTTAATTAAAAGTAATGCTGAGGTCGGTCCATTTACCAGAATACGCGGAAACACAACAATTGGTAATAAGGCAAAAATAGGAAATTTTGTGGAAGTGAAAACAAGTGAAGTTGGTCAAAACACTAGAATAAAACACTTAAGTTATATAGGAAATGCTAAAGTAGGGCAGGAGAGTAATATAGGAGCAGGCACTATTGTTTGTAATTATGATGGGAAAAATAAACATGAAACGAATATAGGGAGCAATTGCTTTGTTGGCGCCAATAGCTCACTAATTGCGCCGCTTAATATTCATGATGAATCTGTAATTGCAGCAGGTAGTGTTATAGTTGAGGATGTACCAGAAAAAAGCCTTGCAATAGCAAGAGAAAAGCAAGTAACTAAGAGAATAAAGTAGTCTAATTTAATTATGTTGTTGTGTCATTTTTAATATTAGACTCCTTGCATAACCATATAACAAACTTTTATTGGGAATAGAAACAAAAAAACTTCCTTGACAAACTCCGCCAGCCCCCTTATCATGATGGTGAAGCTATTGTATTTGCTTTCGCCAATCTGCAGATTAAAAGGTAAGGATTACTTAATGTATCGGCGTCCCATGTTCAATTTTTTGCAGTATATAGATACTGTATGTCTTTACAAAACTTCATCTACATCTAGATTTTTATCTAAATAAGCTGAACGCGCTTATAAAGCGTTACAAAACATCAAAAAAATGCCAATACTCGACAGAGATAGTAAAAGACTAGCTAACTCGGGGATTCTTTGTCTTTTTTTCTGCTTAGTAAACTTCTTAAACATTTGCAGCGTAAGTTAGTTGCAATTAAAAGCAGCTTAATCTTGCTTTTCAAGCGTTTTAAAACATAAAAAACGCCAATATTTTAAAGCGGATAATAACCCCAGGGCTTCTTTTGCCTTTTTT
>NZ_AWUH01000156.1:0-616 GCF_000689175.1 Wolbachia endosymbiont of Glossina morsitans morsitans
AAATGCATAATATTTGTAAATTATTTAATAATGTCCCAGTGCTTAATAATATTAACCTGATTATAGAACAATCTATAGTTGGTCTTGCTGGTCCTTCTGGTAGTGGTAAATCAACATTGTTACGTTGTATACAAAAACTCGAAGTTTTTAGATTCTGGTAGCATTGAATGCAATGATAGTACTGGTTTTGTATTTCAGGATTTTCAACTTTTCCCACATATGACTGTCTGGGAAAATCTTACATATGCTCCAAAACTTAAAAACAAAACTCAGGATCAAAGTGATTCACTACTTGAGTCTTTGGGTATTGCCTCTAAAAAAAATGATTACCCTAGTAATCTATCCGGTGGGCAAAAACAGCGGGTTGCGCTTGCCAGAAGCTTAATGATGAATCCAAGGATTCTATTATGCGATGAGCCAACGTCTGGTTTAGATGTAGCAACAATAGTCGACGTTGTGGAACTACTACAATCAGTTAGAGATATGGGTATTACTATGATTATCGCTTCTCACAATTTGGATTTTTTAACAAAAATTATCAGATCGGATTATTCTAGTTAAAAAACGGGAAAATAATTGTAGATATCAATCCTAAAGAAATTGATGAACCAACAAA
>NZ_AWUH01000157.1:0-3106 GCF_000689175.1 Wolbachia endosymbiont of Glossina morsitans morsitans
AAATCGATGTTCAAAGTTGAAATTTCCCTAGAAGATGCGGGGAAAATCAGAAAAGGTCAGGAAGTTGTATTAAATAACTTGCGTAATTTAAAGAATCATGATATTTGTCGTGCGGTGGTGGGTAGTGTACCTATTGCAATCTGCAGTTTTATTTATGGTTGTGTGAAACCTACTCGTGTTTTTAATATTTAAAATGAGGTTTAGATGTCGATAACATCCGAAAAGAAAAAGAGTTTGATAAATATATATGCAATTAAAGAAGATGATACAGGCTCATCTTTTGTACAATGTGCAATTTTGACCGAGAGGATCAGTAACTTAACTGAGCATTTTAAAGTGCACAAGCATGACCATCACTCTAAGCGTGGTTTACTTATATTGATAGGTAGAAGACGCAAGCACTTAAATTATATAAAGCGTAAATTTGGTAATGAAGCCTATCAGGAATTAATAGAGAAGTTAGGCATTAGAAAATAATCGAGGAATTTAATATGTTTAAAATTATAAAAAAATCTGTAGAGTGGGGTGGTCGTGCCTTATCTTTAGAAACAGGAAAAATAGCACGCCAAGCTCATGGTTCAGTAGTTGTAAATTACGGTGATACTTCTGTTTTAGTAACTGTTGTACGTAAAAAGAAGGAAGAAAGCGTTGATTTCCTACTTTTAAATGTGCAGTTTATCGCAAAAAGCTATGCCATGGGTAAGATCCCTGGCGGGTTTTTTAAAAGAGAAGGCAAGCCATCTGATAGAGAAACTTTAATCTCAAGAGTAATAGATAGAAGTATAAGACCACTATTCCCAGAAGGATTTCATGATGAAATTAGTGTGGTGTGCAATTTATTAACTTATGATACAGTCAATCCTCCTGAAGTGCCAGCATTGATTGGTGCTGTTGCAGCTCTTGCAATTTCTGGTGTTCCCTTTCACTTTACTATAGCTGGAGTGATGGTTGGTTGTGATGAAAATAATAACTATATACTCAACCCTTCTGTTCAAGAGATGAAAGCAAGCAGCTTGGATCTGTTTTTGTCTGGTGATGAAAATTCAATTTTAATGGTTGAATCAGAAGTGAAAGAGCTCTCTGAAGAAAATGTTTTTAATGCAATAAAATTTGGCCATGAACACCTTAAGCCTGTCATTAAGCTCATAAAAGAGTTTGCTGATACAATTGGCAATAAACCTGAGAGCTTTGCCCCTATTGATGCATCAGATATAACACAAGAGCTCGAAAAATACGGTAAAGATTTTGAAAAAGCATATTCGCAAACAGTAAAACAAGAGCGAGTTCAAGCTCTAGAAGCGATCAGAGAGAATATATTGAATACTCTTAAAGAAACTGGAAAAGACGAAAAGTTAATTACGTATGCAGTAAAAAACTTTGAAAGATCTTTAGTACGTGAAATAATTAGGAAGAAAAGTGTAAGGATAGACGGTCGTAAGCATGATGAGATACGTCAGATAGAAGTTGAAGTTGATATTCTGTCCAAAACTCACGGTTCTGCACTATTTACAAGAGGCAATACTCAGGCACTGGTTGTTACTGCTCTTGGCACCACTCAAGATGAGCAAATTGTGGATGATATTGAAGGGGATAGACGTGAGCATTTCATGTTGCATTATAACTTTCCCTCATTTGCTGTTGGAGAAACTTCTGCTGCGCGTGCACCAGGAAGAAGAGAAATCGGCCATGGTAAACTTGCTTGGAAAGCAATTCATCCTGTTTTACCCGATAAGTCTGAATTTCCTTATACAATAAGAGTAGTGTCCGAAATTTTGGAGTCTGATGGTTCTTCTTCTATGGCAACAGTTTGTGGGACTTCTCTTGCTTTAATGGATACGGGTGTGCCAATAAAGTCCCCTGTTGCTGGAATTGCTATGGGTCTCATCAAAGATAAAGACGAGTATGTAATACTTTCCGATATACTTGGTGATGAAGATTATCTTGGTGATATGGACTTTAAAGTAGCAGGAACTAGTGAAGGGGTTACGGCGCTACAAATGGACATGAAAATTTCTGGTATAAGCTTTGAAATTGTTGAAAAATCTTTAGAACAGGCAAAAGCTGGAAGATTACATATTTTAGAAAAAATGAATGCAGTGATTTCAGAACACAGTGATGATGTCAAAGACCATGCACCAAGGATGTTATCATTTTACATAGATGAAGACAAAATTTCTGCTGCTATAGGTTCTAAGGGGAAAAATATACGCAGTGTGTGTGAAAGAAGTAATGCAAAAATTGAAATAGGAGATGATGGTAAAGTTTCTGTTTTCGCTACGAGTGGCACTGAAGCTGAAATTGCAAAGAGTATGATGATTGATTCAATAACAGAACTAGAACAAGGTTCTATAGTTGATGTCAAGGTTGTAAGAATAGAGAAGTCTATTGTAGAGCTTGAATTTCTTAATGGCAGAAAAGGAAAAATGCACATAAGTGAAGTAGCTAATGAACATATAGATTCTATAGAGAGCATACTTAAACAAGATGATACTTTCAAAGCACTAGTAATTGACTTCGAAAAAGGTGGGTGTCCAAAGTTGTCAAGACGTCGGGTTGATCAAGAGACGGGAGGGTTTTTTGAAGGTGAGCTTTACAACGAGGAAAGGAAAGATGGTCCAAATGACAGGGATAATTATTACAATAATTCATTTAGTAGAAAACCTGGAGGAAGTCACCATAAGAGGCCTCCTCGTCCTCGTTCTGGTTTCAGCAACAGAAATAGGCCGAAATTTGGTAATAATAATTCATCATCAGGTTTTTATTAAGAGTAAACTTCTTGCGTTACCTCTCGTCATTCCAGTGTTAAGCACTGGAATGACACCCTTTCTGGTGAAGGTTGTTCTCAAATCACAATGTTAGTACAACTGTGGTGTTAGCTATAGCTAACCCAAGGTATCCGTTCAGCAGAGTGGTAGAATAAGGTAGACAAAGCGATCTAAAAAGATGATCATAGAGCAAAGGTGGGGTAATGTGGTAAACCTTTTTAGAACTTTGCAAAAATTTTACAGCAAAAAATAGAAAAACTGAAAGCAGAGATAGAAAACTTAAAAGCAGAAAATAAAGCTTTAAAGATAGAGAACGCTGAATTAAAGGAAAGGCTTGGTTT
>NZ_AWUH01000158.1:0-1016 GCF_000689175.1 Wolbachia endosymbiont of Glossina morsitans morsitans
TTTCCCAGAGCCTTGAACACCTGCGTAGTCGTTCACGTGACATGGTAAGAAAGAACTCCTATGCGGCAAACATAATCGATACGATAGTGAGTAATTGCGTTGGGACAGGAATAAAGCCGCAGTCAAAAGCCAAGGATGGAGAGTTTCGGAAAAAAGTCCAAGAGTTATGGCTGAGATGGACAGATGAAGCAGACAGTAGCGGAGCAAGTGATTTTTTATGGATTACAAGCTCTAGTATGCAGAAGTATGATTGAAGGAGGAGAATGTTTTGTAAGACTCCGAACAAGAAAACGAGAAGATGGTCTTTGTGTGCCATTGCAATTACAAGTACTTGAATCAGAGCATTTAGATAACAAAAGCAATCAAACGCTTAGCAATGGCGATGTAATAAGAAACGGCATTGAGTTCAATAGACTTGGGCAGAGGGAAGCATATTACCTATTTAGAGAACATCCAGGTGAAGGCTCGTTTGGCGAATCAGTAAGAGTGCCAGCAAACGATGTTTTACATATCTATAGACCACTAAGACCTGGGCAGATTCGAGGAGTATCATGGTTGTCCAGTGTACTGTTAAAGCTCTATGAACTTGATCAATATGACGGTGCAGAATTAGTACGAAAAAAGACTGCTGCAATGTTTGCTGGGTTTATTACCAGACTCGATCCAGAAGCAAATATTTTAGGAGAAGGTGAAGCAAATGAGCATGGAGTAGCACTATCAGGTTTAGAGCCAGGAACTATGCAACTGCTTGATCCAGGTGAGGACATAAAATTTTCAGAACCATCAGATGTTGGAGAAAGTTATGGAGCATTCATGAAACAGCAGCTTAGGGCAATAGCAGTAGGCATGGGAATAACTTACGAGCAGCTAACAGGAGATCTAAGTGGTGTCAATTATTCATCAATAAGAGCTGGGTTAATAGAGTTTCGTAGGAGGTGCGCGATGTTACAGCATAACGTGGTAGTATTTCAGCTTTGCCGGCCAGTATGGGATAGGTGGCTAGAATTAGCACTACT
>NZ_AWUH01000159.1:0-8092 GCF_000689175.1 Wolbachia endosymbiont of Glossina morsitans morsitans
CATACCGCCGCGATATCTCAGCATAGATTCCGCTAACAAGCAGCGGGATGACGAATTTTTGTTTTTCAAACTGTCGGTAAATCTAAGTCAGTTTAGCTATATGTGTCAAGCACTGGGATGACACCCTCCTGATGGGCCAAAATCACAATGTTCGTACAGTTATGGAATGAATCGCGGCATGACGTGTTGCTTTGATCAGCTATAAAGATGATGCTGCGGAAGTTTTTAGTACTTGCTCGCAACTTTCAACAATTTAATAGCACTGGTGTTTACAACCTCTCCGCCGACACGCTTAGTGACAAAAAACCTCACATAAGGTTTATTCGTATAAGGGTCTCTTAATATTCTCATTCCTCTGTTATCTACAATCTTATAAGCTTGTTTGAAATCTGCCATCGCAATTACTGGTAGCTGATTGTTTGGCGCTGGTGGCATATCGGCAGATTGATATACTGGTATTCCCATTAAAGTATCTGGAGCTTCAAGCGACAGACTTGGCTGCCAGAGATACTGACCTGCTTGAGATTTTAGCAGCCTGATATCCTTCAACGTACTCCTATTCATCAAAAATGACGCATTTTTGGAATAATATTCGTCCAGAGAGTAATACAACATCATTATTGAATCACTATCTAATTTTTCAGTTTTAACTTGCTCTATTTTATTATAACTGTTTCCATTTTCATAAGCTAAAATTCCTTTTGGTTGAAAAGTGCCCTCACCCTTAATGAAGGCTTCGCTTTCTTCCTTACTAAAAGTCTCGGCAATCTTTTCCACCAGCCAACTCTCAACATCGACAAACGCATCATCGAGTAACTTTTGTGATATTTGTGGTTGAGCATATAACTCGTAAGTTGTGACGGAAATCTTTTGGATTTTGGGCGTGTCCGTATCTTTTGCAAAATCATACTTAGACTTATTGCCACCGTCCTCATCATCTACTGTTTCACTGCTCCAACCTGCACCGGCGCGGTCAAAATCTTCTATAATGTAATCCAATGTTTCAGTAGAGATTCTTTGACTGGAACATATTTGTCGCATTGGGGACGAATCAGTTACGCGCTTGTTTATGCGTTTTACAATATGCGGAGTAACTAGATACCCCCCGATATCACTGTCATCTCCACTGAGGGTTTTGTGTGATAAACCGCTTTCCATTCCCTTGCGGATATAATCAGAAAAATATTTATCGCTTGTGCTAAAATCTGTATTTACTTCTGGGCATTGAGCTGCAGTTTCGATCAAGTCGTAACACTCTTTGCAACTATCAATGGCATTATTTACCTTGCATAACCGCTCAATCGTTGCAGAATCAGCACGCCCTTTGCTTCCAATTTCTTTTAATTTGCGATCATTTATTAATTTAAATTGCTCCCATGATGAAGCGAGTTCATTGATACAGTGGGTAATATCGGTAAATGACATAATAGTCTCCTTTGAAAATGACATTAGAATGGAAATAAGGTAATAGGAACGGCACCCATAGATGTTTCCCACAGTTGTACGAATATTGCAATATGGTACATAGTAAACGATGTCATTCCAGTCCTCCCTTTCTTGTCATCCCAGTACTTGACGCTGGGATCCAGTTTCTATGCAACTTAATTAAAAACGTTTGTTTTAGCGTAAGACAACTACCTTTAGTTCATCAGCTCAGTTATAAGCAAAATTTCTGGATTCCAGTGTTAAGCACTGGAATGACATCATCTGTTGTGCAATTTACCCTTAAAAACAAATATCCCTACAGTTATGTGCTTGGCACTGAAATGGCATCATTTTTTATCTGCTGAAAAGGTAAACCGTGGCACGGAGTGCCACGCTTAGTACTGTAAGCTTCGTCCATTAATTAAATTAAGCGAGGTAAAATGAAGGATGATTGTACTATATAACGTTTGTTTTTTGGTGTGAAGAACTTTTTTTTATCTACTTCAATTAGATAAGGGATTTCAGTATTAATTCTGCACTACTTGCAGTTCTTGTAATGGGTCTGCCAATGACGATATAATCAGCTCCTGAATTGATTGCTACTCTTGGTGTTGCTGTTCTTTTTTGGTGGTCGTTACCTGGATCTATACGAATTCCTGGAGTAATAATTTTAAAGTCTTCACCGCATTCTCGGCGCACTTCTTGAGCTTCCAATGCAGAACAGACTATTCCATGGAGTCCAATCTTTTTTGCAAGCTTTGCAAGCAAAATTACCTGTGATTTTACCTCTCTTGCTACTCCAAGCTCGTTTAAGTCCTCATTGTTCATACTAGTTAGCACTGTCACTCCAATCAGCTTTATTTTTATGCGTTGCACTACCCTTGGCGCTTCTTCACGCATTTTTGTTTCACCGCTGATGTGCAGAGTTAACATTTCAATGTTCAGAACTTTTATTACTTCAACTGTTTTAGCCACAGTGTTTGGAATGTCATGCAATTTCAGATCTAAAAAAATTGGTACATTGCATTTTGCAACTTCTTGCACTGCAGAAAGACCTTGAGTAGCGAAAAATTCTAATCCCAGCTTTACCATGCCAACTTTACCACGCAAAGCATTAGCCAAAGATATGGCCTTATTTAAGTCTTGTGAATCCAGTGCGCATATTATTGGGTTCATTATCTTGCATGATTTATTTTATAATAAGACTAATTGTTGTATTTTCAAGTTCTACATTTCAAAATTGACTGCGTTTACAGCGTTCTGCCCACAGTGGAAATAAAGGTTTGATTGGGGTAGATGGACGACTGTTAGGTGATCCGTACCCAGAATCTTCACCTGGCGTGAATTGCATAATTTCCTTCAATATAAACTTTAGTTTTCGAGTCTCCTGTATTATTATTTTTCTACTATGATCTCCGATCGCTTCATTATTGTTTACCAATTTTTCTACCTCGTCTACCACAGGTTCTAACATTTCCAGAAAATAATCCTTTTTCTCTTCTGCATTTCTCAACAAATCTTCTTCAAGTTGTTCTACTTTACTGTCTTGCATCCAAAGTGCATTTTTTAATCTTTTCACCTCATTATCACAATCTTTTCTTATTCCGTCTAACTCACAACATTGACTATTAATGCAATCATTTGCATCACGTATCTCTTCAAATTTCTCTTTTAATTTTTTAGATAAATTTTTGTTTTCTTTGTTGACCTCTTTAATTTTACATTGTAGCTTATCTAAGTTTGCATACAGCCTTTCTTATTCTTCATGTATTTCCTTTACTTCTTTAGAAAATATATTTTTTTCCTTATTCAATGCCTGTATTTTTTCACTAAGTTCTTGTTTTTTCTCACGTAGTGCCTTTTGTGCTTCACGTAACGTTTCTATTCTATCATTCAACTCCTTATTCTCTAGCTCTAAATGTTTTTTATTATCTATTTTCATCTTCAGCTTTGCAATAAATTCACTTTTTTCTTCCAACTGTTTCTTCGAATATGACATTTCAAGTTTTAATTTCTCTTCCTGCTCACTAAGCTTACCTATTTCCTTTCTTGTTTTGCCCAATTCATTGTCCATTTCAAACGTACGATTCTTTGCTACTTCTAATCTTTTCTCCAAAGATTGTTTTTCTTTAAGAAGAAATTTTCTCGCAACTTCTGACTCATTTGCTTTCTGATCCAATTTTTTTGCTCTCTTGTCTAAATTTTGCTTTTCTCGAGTTAATTCACGTAATTGATTCTTCACTTCTTTCTTTGCAGCTTCTTTAGCTTCCTTTCCTGGAGTTATTTCATTTTCTAACTCTTGCTCTTTCTGAGCGAAATTATTTCTCTCAACCTCTATTTTTTTATTATTACTAATTATTTGATACGAAAGTGGAAGCACTAAACCAGGTAATGTAGCTAAAGCAAGAATTAGAGGAAGAGGCACATTAGAAGTTACAATAAGCGCTAAAGATGTAAGTAACGTAAGAGCAGTTAAGAAACTAGGAGTAATCCCCTCCTCCCCCCACGTTCAGCAGTCTTGTACATATTTATTAAAATTCTCTTATCTGTAGAGGAATTATAGTGCTGCACCTATAAAAAAATTCCCATTTTCAGTCTGCTAGCTAAAAATGGCTAAGGTTTTATGTATCCAATGTACAACTGTCCTCAAAATGTGTGGTAGCTATTGGTTTGGGTAGAACATTCACTGAAATATTCGGAATCACATGAATCATCATTCATCTCTTTATATGGCGGTCTTGTTGAAGTGGATATATAAGGTGGTTTTGGTTTCGGGAACTGTTCATAACAGACTCATTTTCACCTATTCCTTCATGCTCTGATAAATGTTTACTGCTTATATCTGAAGAAATGAAATGACTTTGCTCGTCTTTATGCTCAATTACTGCTTGCAGACGTTTAACTTTTCTCTCCTAATCAGAATTACTATCATCCATCCAAATCTTTTTCGCTACTTTTCAAGTGACTGTTATTATCGCGCAACTTATCATTAGGTTTTTTTAACTCTGTGATCGTATCAAGATTTTTAGTTTTTTCCTCTTCTAATTCCTTGCATAGTTTTTCTTTTTCTTCTAAATCTTCAGCTACCTGGATCGTTTCTTGCACTTTTTCACTTAACTTTTCTTTCAATCGTATTTCTCTTTTTACTCCTTCCCCTAGTTCAGATTTTGAACAAGAAGTTTTGTCTTCTTCTAACTGCACTGCTAATTCTCCTACTTTTTTTCCTTCTCTTTTCTAAACATGTTTCCAATTCTGTTATTCTTTCTTTTAATAAAAGAGCTAAAATTACTTCATATTTTAACTCATCTAACTGCCATTTTAAGGAATCTATTTCTTTTTGATGTTGAGATAATTCCTCCATTAAAGAATCCACTCTTTCATTCAATCTTACATTTTCATCGCGTAACTCTTGGTATTCAAGAGAAAGCATATCCTCCTTATGTTTTAACTGACCTTTTACTTTTATTCTCAATTCTTTATTTTCATCGTATAAATCTTTGTTCTTATTATTAAGGGCACCTATCTTACCCTCTAATTATCGGATTTGATTACCTTTATTATTTAACTCTTTTGTAACATCATCTAATTTTTGCTGTGCATCATCTTGTTGTGTCTTTAACTGCTCTATTTCTTTAGTTAACCCTGCAATTTCGCTTTCCAAATCTTGCTTTTTTCGAGTTAATTGGTCTTTTAATTCCTTCACAGCTTCTTTAGCTTTTTCTCTCAGATCTATTTTATTTTCTAACTCTTGTACCTTACTCTTTGATTATTGTTTTACGCTTTCTAACTCTTGCTCTTTTTCAGCAAATTTATTTTTCTCAACCTCTATTTTCTTATTATAATTAATTATTTTACATGAAAGTGCAAGCATCAAAATAGAAAGTATAGACAAACTCAAAGCAACAGGAAGAGCTACATTAAAGGCTGCAACTGAAAAGGAGAACTTAACATAAGGGGCAACGGCAAGTGTCCCAGATGTAAGCAATACCAAAGTAGCAACAGCACCAGCTATAAGATATGGTGCATTGGTTTTACTATACAAATCCCTCATTATTCCTTCATACTAATGATGATTACAATAGCATTGATATTAAAGGAATTAAAGATATAAAAATCAGTATAAGTCTATATTCACTATGTATTTCCCGTCTACAGTTTCAAGCTCAGACTACATCCACTCTATCGTTTCCACATTGCAAACTGCCTGCAAATCATTCTGTGCGGATTGATTCAATTTATCCTCTCCTAGATCTGCTTTTATCATCAACTTTTTTATCAGATGCTTAACTAATACATTATCATTTGCCTTTACCTTTCTGATAATGTTTAATATCTGAATAAAATTATCTCCCATTTCCTCTGAATATTTATCATAGATAAGTTCTTCTTTGCTCGGCCAATTACTTTGATTGTGTACAGAATTATAACTATACAACTGGTGGTACATCTCTTCTGTAATGTAAGGCAAGAAAGGTGCAAACAACCGCAAAATAACATTTAACACATACGCCAAGCTTTGTTTTGCATTTAAGGTTGCTTCACCGCTTCCGTACGCACGTTTTTTTATTAATTTCAAGTAGTTATCACAAAAATCCTTCCAAAAAAATTCTTCTACTGCACTCAAAGCTTCGCAGTATTCAAACTGTAATAGGTTATTCGTTGCTCTACCTATTACTTTGTACAGCTTAGACAGTATCCATTTATCCATCGTCTCACTGATGGAATTTATGCTTACTGTTTGATGCTTTTCCATGAACATGGAAACAAACTTGCTAGCGTTCCAAAGTTTTGTAACGAGGCGCTTGCCAATTTTGAATATATTTTCAGAGTAGACTGTATCAACTCCAAGCTTTGAGTTCGCTGCCCAATAGCGCACTACATCAGCTCCATAAGTTTCAAGTATTACATGAGGAGTGATGATGTTACCCTTTGATTTACTCATCTTTTTCTTATCATCGGTTAAACACCAACCGCTGATCATAATGTTTTTCCAAGGTAAAGAATTTGCATGATAATGTGCCTTTAAAATAGTATAAAAAGCCCAAGTTCTGATTATCTCATGGCTCTGGCTGCGCAGATCTGCAGGAAATATCGTATCATAGCGATGATTTGGTAAGCTAAACTCACTGTTTACTGCCAGTGCACTCAGTTGAGGAGTAATTGAACTTGTGGCCCAAGTATCCATTACATCTTGATCTGGGATAATCTCTTCTTTGCTATACCCTTTTGGCAAATCTTTGAGTGGATCAATAGGTAGGGCCTTTATTTCAGCTAGAATAATTTTACCTTCTTCTCCCTTACGTTTAGAATACCACGCTGGAAATGGCACACCAAAATAGCGCTGCCTTGAGATGCACCAGTCCCAATTTAGCCCTTCTATCCACACTTCCATACGTTTACGCATATTGCTTGGGTGCCAATTGCATTCTTTTACTTTATCTAATACTTGAGCTTTTTGCTCTAAAGTCTTGATAAACCATTGATAAGTAGGTAATATCTCAAGTGGTGCACCAGATCTTTCTGCGCACTTAACAGAATGAGAAATGTTAGTGCTTTCTATCAAAAGTCCTTTTCCACTCGAGATTTCAATCATCCTCTTTCTTGCTGCTGTAACTTTCAATCCATTTATTTCATCGTAGATTCCAGTGTCAGCTACTTTCATGACGCCGGGGTGTGGTGGAATGACATCATCTAGGTTCATCCTCCCATCCTGATCGATGATAATTTTCATCGGCAGGTTATGCTTTTGCTGCCAATATATGTCGAGTTCATCACCGAATGTACAACACATAACAAGCCCGGTGCCTTTATCTATTTTAACCTTATCATCTGCTATTATTGGAACTTTCTCCTCTGTTATTGGCACTACTGCTGTTTTTCCGATCAGATGAGTGTAGCGCGTATCCTCTGGATGACAAAAAACTGCAACGCATGCTGGAAGTAGTTCAGGTCGCGTAGTTGCAATATTGATCTGCTCATTTTCTTGAGTAGAGAAAACTATCGTGTTTAAGGATGACTCAAAAACTTTATCTTCTATTTCTGCTTGCGCAATTGCTGTTTTATCAACCGGGTCCCAAAGGATAGGCTGCATTTTTCTATATGCATATCCCTTGTTATATAGATCAATAAACGACATCTGTGAAAGCGTCACAGTTTCCTTGCTGATCGTGTGATATTCCAAATCCCAGTCATAACTAATGCCGACCGATTTAAATAGTTCCTTGAATTCTTGCTTTGATTTTTCAATAACCTCATGGCACATCTCTATAAATTTTTCCCTGCCAACTTCTTTTGCGCGGGTTTTATAGGTTTGCTCAACCAATCTTTCAGTGGGAAGCCCATTATCATCAAACCCAATTGGGTAAAACACATCTTTTCCCAGCATGCGCTGAAACCTTGCAATAAAGTCCGTGTGGCAATAGCTAAATATATGGCCAATATGGAGTTTTCCCGATATTGTCGGTGGAGGTGTGTCTATAGTGAAAGTGTTATCCTTTTCACCATTCCATTTATAAACTTTACTACCTTCCCATAATATGTTGTATTTGTCTTCAACTTCTTTAAAGCCGTATTTTTCTTTTAACATAAATATTTCTCAATTTTAAACCTTAAGCTAGCAACATTATACCGCCGCGGTATCTCTAGATCCCGCTAACAAGCAGCGGAA
>NZ_AWUH01000160.1:0-4368 GCF_000689175.1 Wolbachia endosymbiont of Glossina morsitans morsitans
TCATCAGTGGCCAATGTATAGCTAACTCACGTCATACCGTCACGGTATCTCTAGATCCCGCTAACGAGCAGCGGGATGACGGTTTTCCAAATTATCGGGTTTTAGTGGGGCGAGCGACCAGGATCGAACTGGCGACATTCAGTACCACAAACTGACGCTCTACCAACTGAGCTACGCCCGCCAAGATATAAAATTTCTAACATAAGAGCGCAAATAGTCAATTGATTATTTAACTCTCCTTTTGCAGAGGGTTTTAAGTTTAGCCAATAAATATTTTCATTGATACTTTTACCATTATAGTTAATCGTATTGACACTAATGAAGTAGTGGTATGTTTAAAAGTATTTTCACATTTAGTTTTTTTACGGCTATTTCAAGGATCTCAGGGTTAATAAGAGATGTATTGATTGCTACGGTTATTGGTGCGAACTCTCTTGCAGACATATTTTTTTCTTCGTTTCGCTTTGCCAATCTATTTCGAGCATTTTTTGCAGAAGGAGCGTTCACTACCTCATTCATACCGTTATATTCGACAGAATCATATGATAATAAAAAGGCATTTAATTTTGCAAGTAGTGTAATATCCATTACGTTTATTATCTTAGTAATTTTTTGCCTTATTATGCAAACTTTCTCCCCTTATATGATTCAAATTTTTGCTCCTGGATTTGACCAAAGTAAGTTTACCCTTACTGTTACTTTATCAAGAATTATGATGCCCTACATAATCTTTGTTTCAATTGCATCACTTATTGGTGGAATGCTGCAAGTAAAGCAGCATTTTGCTTCAACAGCTATTGCACCAATCGTTTTGAATCTTTGTTTAATCATCAGTTTGTTTGTGCCTTACGTAAAAACCTCAGCGCACAACCTTTCTATAGCTGTGCTGATAGGAGGAGTTTTTCAGTTGTTGCTAATGCTATTTAGTGCATATAAATTAAAGGCAGCTTTTTCTTTTAGCCTTGAATTAAGCAATGAAGTAAGGTTATTTTTTAAGCGTGTGGTACCTGCAATTATCAATAATTGTGTAACTCAAATAAGCTTATGGATTGATACAATCATGGCGAGTTTTATACCAAATGCGGTGTCCTATATATATTATGCCGATAGACTAAATCAACTACCGCAGGGAATAATCGGTACTGCAATTGGTACAGTGCTTCTTCCTTTAATTTCAAAACAGGTGGATAATACTGAAAATATAGTCAAAATACAGAACAAGGCTCTCAACATAGGATTAATGTTAATTATGCCAACAACTGCTGCCTTTATCATTATTCCCGACATAATTTTACTTACGCTTTTTTCTTACGGCCGGTTTGATCATTATGCAGTGCAGCAAACTGTTCCCACTTTAATAGCATTTTCTCTTTCTTTACCTGCATTTATTATAAATAAAGTATTGCTACCTACATTTTTTGCTAAAGGTAATCTGAAAATACCAACCATATTTTCGCTAATGTGTCTTGGAATTAATGTAGTGCTAAACCTTTTGTTAATGAACGAGTATCAGCATACGGGGATTGCTATTGCTACTTCCGTTTCCACTTGGATAAACTCCATTCTATTAATTAGTTATTTAACAATAAATAAAATGTATAAGGTTAGCCAAGCGTTATTGTTAAATGTCATGAAAATTTTTGTAGCAACGGCAGTCATGTCAATAGCCCTTTATATTTTTAATTCTTTGTTGGCAGGATTATTTTTTGATAAAATGTTGGCTCGTATTGTTTATTTAACGACTTTAATAGCTTTGAGTGTTATTGTTTATTTTGGTATTCTCTATTTAATATTTAAGGGAAACTTTAAGCATGTGTAAATTATGAGACTTTCTTTATATGCTATATTATCAATCTCACTGCTATTAATTCTCATGCATGTTGCTGCAACTTTTAAGGATTGGAGTGGCTACAGGAAATATATCATAAAAGAGTTAGAGAAGACGTATGATGCTAAAGTGCATATTGGGGGAAAAATTAAAGTTTCGTTGATTACCCCAAAGCTCGCTATTTATAATGTATACGTACAATACAGCGAAAATAAAGAGCAAAAGTTGTCAGATTTAATTAGTGTAAGAAAAATTGAAATAAGGCCATCGTTCCTATCGTTGTTTTTATTTTCGTTGCAACCAAAGTCAATCACATTGTTTGGCATGAAAAGCAACAAAGAAAATTTACTTAATATTATAAATACAAACGCCAGTGGTAACACAGTCAATATAGTAATAAAAGACAGCCAAGTAAGTTTCAAGAATGATTTCGCTGATATTGTTAACATAAAAGAAGTTGCTGTAAAAAAAAATAAGCAGTTTTTTGGTAAAGTAAAGGTAGGTGATAATAATTACGATTTTTCAGGAAAGGTTAATATCACAAAAAGGAATGTACACATTAGTGTTGAATCAAATTTTGTAAATTTGCTATTTACAGGTAATAGAAATCAAGAAGAACTCCAGGGTAATTTAGCATTAACAATTAATAACAGTTCCGGTTCTGTGAGTGATTTAGCAAAAATCATTAATCTTAGCTTTCTCTCTTGTGTTATTCCTAGCGAAAATATCAAGATATCATCCAATATAAGTCTTAATGAAAGTGAGTTTACGGCAACTGACTTAAAAATTGATTCCAAAAGCATGCAAGCCAGCGGTACAATACAAAATGATAGAAAAGGCAATCACACTAATTTCAATATTAGCTTCAGTAGAGTTGATTTAGATTCCATACAAAATGATTCACAAAGAACAATGAATATGAAGGATCTTCTGGAATGTTTTAGAGCAGTTGTGCCAAAGAACTTGAGCTTAAATTTTAATATGGAAGCTTCTAACATTCAATATCAAAACAAAATATTGGACAATTTCCGTGCTGTACTAAAATCCACTGATGGCAAAGTAAAAGTTAATACGCTTCTTAAATTTCCTGGAATCAATAATATATCTTACTTATCAGGAGAGATCTCAAACAATAATGTCCTATCTGAATTCAACGGTGATTTATTAGTCGAAGGAAATGATTTTGAGTCATTCATTTCATGTTTTTTCCCTTCTATAAAGATGAAAGAAAACCAGAAAAATCAATTTACACTAAGTTCTAAACTGCACCTTGCACCAAGAATATTATCTATCTCAGACATTAGACTGCTAAATAATAAGGAATCCTTGCAAGGATCAATTAGAGTAAGCCACACAAAAAAACGCAGTGTGATCGATGGTGAATTTAGCATGCATAATCTTGATGCAGATAAATATGATCATTCATTATTTAGCAGTTTACCTAAAATGCAATGGCTGAAAAATTTTCAGTATGATACAAATATAAAGGCCCGTGTTAATAACCTTACATTGAATGATACGAAAATTAAAAATTTGGATTTTTTGCTGAAAATGGAAAAAGGTAAGCTAGTTGCAGATAAAATAAAACTATCTGGAGAAGAGTTCGATATTACCGGTAATGCAAAAATATTAGCAGATCAAAAATACGCCAAACCTTTATTAGATGTTAACCTTACGGGCAGTAAATTTAATGGAAAAATTATTACATTACCAAATTTAGTAGAGACGAAAAGAAATTCAAGAAATGAGATAGATCAAATTCAATGGTCAACAAAGCAGCTTGATTTTTTGGATGATAAAGAAGGCTTTGATGCAAATGTGCAAATCAATACTGCAGAATTTAAAACCGAGCAGAATGTTTTAAAAGATTTTAATTTGGATGCGGTAATGAGAAACAACACTATCACTATCAGGCAGGCAAGTCACGTATTAGAACACGGGCAAGTGTTTTTTCAGGGTTATTTAAGATCAGACTCAATAAATACAAGGTTTTCTATTGTAAATTTGGACACTAAAAAGATTGGTAAGGTTATAGGAATTGACAATGTAAATGGTCAGGTAAGCTTAAATGGTGAAATCAAAACTCAAGGAAAAAGTTTTCATGATTGGGCTAGTAACTTATCAGGAGATGTAAACTTACAAGCGCAAGGAATAGAAGTTACTAATGTAGATTTCAATTCATTTATCACTAATTTGTTAAGCAGTAATAATAAGTCTGAAATCTCCACACTTGCTTATATTGATATATATAACGGTAAAACATTTTTTGAAAATATTAGCGGAAAAGCAAGTATTAAGAGTGGCATATGTTCAACTAGTTTACAATTCGGGATTGATCAAGCATCAGGGTCGATCTCTTCTAATTTAACCTTATCTAACTTCACTTTAAATTCTATATTCAGGTTCTTTTTCATACCACCAAATTATAGTAATCCAATCTATATCGATATGCATTTGGATGGCCCTATTTGGCGTCCTAAGATGAGTTTTGATGTAGACCAAATCTTCATCGCTCTGGTTGGCAAGAAAAATAGTTAATT
>NZ_AWUH01000161.1:0-1440 GCF_000689175.1 Wolbachia endosymbiont of Glossina morsitans morsitans
AAATAGAAGAAATTAGATAGAATGATTAAAGGGGCAAGGATATAAAGGTTTAACTTGAAATAACCTGATAAAATTTGAACCACACTTCCAAGTGCTGGCACCCATGAATGTAATAAAGTTGCAAAAATTAGCAAATTTTTTGTAACTTTTGGCGTTGTATATTCGTTTTCTAATTTGTGGTATGATTTTCGTATAGGGATTGTTATTCTACCTAAAGACCAGTTAACCATTCCACCAAGGCTTGATCCTAGTACTCCAAAAAATAACATAAGTAGTGGAGTGTGATACGACCTGAAATAAAGCATGGTATTGAACACAAAACCTTGATGTATGGGTAAGACTAATGATGATACTAGACTATCTGTGAATAACAGGAAGTAGTTTTCCATATGAATTTACCAGGTTGTTGTACCATCTTCATTGTCAGAAATTGTAATCCCCATTTGTTTCAACTGATTTCTTATTTTGTCTGCAGTATCGTAATTTTTATTTTTTTTGCAATTTTTCTTAAGTCTATCAACCTTTCTATTTCTTGATGATTTACATCCACAGCAAACCACTTTTCATAACTTGACTCAAGAAGACCAATAAATCTGGCACTTTTAACAAAACTCTCAGTTAATTTAAGCTTTTCACTTTCATTACTCATTTTGTTAATTTTTGCAGCCATTTCATGTAATATAGCTAGAGCTTCAGGGATGTTTAAGTCGTTTTTTAAAGCGTCTATAAAATCTTTAGAAATCTCTGCGTTACTTTCATCAATATTTATTGTATCTAAACCACGTGATAGCCGATAAAATTTATTTAAGGTTTCCTGTGCGTCAGAAATAACGTTTTCTGTCCAATCAAGTGGTTTTCTGTAGTGAGTTTTGAGCAGTGCATAGCGCATTACTTCACCCTTTATTCCACTATCTAGCAAATCCCTTACTTTGACTATATTAAATAAGGACTTGCTCATTTTCTCTTCATTTACTGTAAGAAAACCGTTATGTATCCAGTATTTTGCAAACATTGATCCAGCAAATGCAGACTTACTCTGTGCAATTTCATTTTCATGGTGAGGAAATTGTAAATCCATGCCGCCACCATGAATATCAAAATCTTTGCCAAGATAAGCATATGACATTGCTGAGCATTCTATATGCCATCCAGGCCTGCCCTCTCCCCATGGGCTATCCCAATAACTTGAAAGTTTGTAGTCAATATCACTTGCAGGCTTCCACAGTACAAAATCTCCAGGGTGCTTTTTATTTTCATTAACTTCAACTCTGCTACCTGGAACCAATTCATCAGTTTTTTTTCCCGATAAAGCACCATACTCAGAGTAAGATTCTACACTAAAATATACATGCTTATTGGATTCATAGGCATGACCAGATAGCAGCAAATGTTCAATTAATTTGATGATACAATCTATATTTTCTGTTGCTTTTGGTTCGT
>NZ_AWUH01000162.1:0-1340 GCF_000689175.1 Wolbachia endosymbiont of Glossina morsitans morsitans
AAATCAAAAATAAAGTAATAGATCTTTTAGTTATCACAAATGAACCCATAATTATCATTTATAGTATAACCATCATATCATATATTTCTTTAATGTACAAAAATTAAGAAAGAGTATTTCCAATTAAATAATTATTCTCTACGCCTGTAACATTAACTTTCACAATACTTTTAGCTTGCGCTCTTGATTCAAGCTTTATTAATGCAAAATTTTCTGCTCTACCGACATTATTTTGCTCAACCAGAACACTTTGCTTAGTGTTGATCAAGGATTGACAAAAACTGCTCATAATTTCTTTATTTACTTCTCTTAAATTTTTTACTCGTTCTTTACGCACATTCTCTGGCACTTGTGGCATTCGTGCAGCAGGTGTATTTTTCCGCTCTGAATATGGAAAAGCATGTAGGTAAACTATATTTGTTTTTTTCAGTAAATCAACTGTATCCTGAAACATTTCATCAGTTTCTGTTGGAAATCCAGCAATAATATCAGCGCCAAATGCTATATTAGGCCTCAAGCTCTTCATTTTATGACAAAATTCTATCACTTGTTCTCTGTTGTGACGACGCTTCATTCTCTTTAGTGTTAAATTATTACCAGATTGTAGACTCAAATGTAAATGAGGCATAAGTCTTGACTCATTAGCTATTAAATCCATTAATTCGTCGTCAACTTCAGCAACATCGATAGAGGAAAGTCTTAGCCTCTTCAACTCTGGTATATCCTTTAAAACTCTCCTAATCATTGAACCAAGTGATGGCTTACCCAACAAATCTGTACCAAAGTCAGTAATATCAACCCCTGTGAACACTACTTCTTGATATCCATTTTCTACAAAGATCCTGATTTGCTCTATAATACTGTTTATTGGCACAGATCGATTATTCCCTCTTGCCTCGGTAATTGAACAAAATGTGCAGCTATGATTACAACCATTTTGAATTTCAATAAATGCCCTTGACTTATCTTCAAATCCATTAATTAGAACAGGTTCTACTTGGTTATCACTGACCAAGATTTTATCGTCATTTAGTAAGTAATTTTCAGCTTTTAGCTTATCTTGATTACCGAGCACTTTACTTACACCAGGAATGCTACTGTAAACTTCTGGATCCAACTGAACAGCACAACCAACTACGATAATTTCTTTATTTGGATCATTTTTGTAAATCTTACGTATCTTTTGCTTTACCTGACGTTCTGCTTCGTTTGTCACTGCACAGCTATGCACCACAACAACATTTTCTCTCTTTGCTTTTTTTAATGCTTCTTTGATTAACTCGCTCTCGTAAAAATTTAGACGACAACCAAATGTTATCACTTCATTCATGTTAGTATTT
>NZ_AWUH01000163.1:0-6586 GCF_000689175.1 Wolbachia endosymbiont of Glossina morsitans morsitans
CTGAAAATGGTTGTATTATTTAAGTTATTAACAATATACAATACTAAGTTAATGTAATTTATTTGGAGATGACAGGAAAATTTATTGTAACTTTATATTCTAAATAGAATAAAGTTCTTTTGTTAGTATTGCCCTTTTTGTAAAAATATTCCTAATTTCTTCATCATTTCTGTGGGTAAGGTCATCTGCTTCTCTACCTCAAGTGGTTAACAAAGTTTCTTGTCACGAGGGACCAAATGGAAATCTGCTCGTTTTCACGCGAATTAATGTTACAAATTCTATACATTTCGTTACAAAATGGCATTCGCTTTCTCCATTATCCTTTACCTGCATTTTCATCAGCGTTCCTTGCGGTTTGCTTGCCATATAGGCGGAAATACAGGCTTACCCTGTTCCTTCTGTCATACAACAGTGGGTTAGGTGACTTCTCTATACCGGTGATTTGCGTACATCCAGAAATGAAAAATGTCACATTACCTTTTGGTCGGAGCTTATCAGCATCTTTAGCTCTTTAATCGTTACGATACTTATGAAGCTTCACTTACGTTCACCGTACCACTAAGCCTAGCTCTCCAACCACATGATGCTTGTAGTTTATGCTCCTTTCACGATTGAGCATCTTCTTTTTCAAGAGGAGGTTCATTGTCCGCATCGCTTGGCACCAACCGGTTACCCGATTCGCACTGATGCGTAGACTCAGATGGCAAAACATCTGGTTCAATAAGTTTTAGAACTCTTTTAGTTTCTTTCTGAAGGAATTCCTCTCCTTTTAAACAATATGACCGAAGACTTTCAGGTCGCACCATTCCAATAATTAGCTGGGTTCCATAAGAATCAGTACAGAAAACGTCAACAATACTTTGTTTTTTAGAGGCAATCTCAGCATCCATGATAGTGCTGAGAAATTCTATTTCTTCTATTTCATCTTTGCCAGCGAAGCCCAATATATCATTGAGAAAGTGAATGAGAATATCTTTATTTTTCTCAGTGCCAAATATTCTCTTGAACGCGAAATTGTTTTTTGGATCGAGAAATTTCGAAAAGGCCATAATTAAATACAATTAGGAGACGAGTAATTGTACACTATTTTTCGCAAATGTTCAACCTCTGATTACTCCTTATTCTTTGCCCTTCCTGCACGCTTACGTTCATTTGGATCAAGGAATTTCTTGCGTAAACGTATAGATTTTGGAGTTACTTCCACCAACTCATCATCATCTATATACGCTATCATATCCTCCAGTGTCATTATCTTTGGTGGAGTGAGCTTTATAGCTTCATCACTACCTGAAGCTCTTACGTTTGTTAATTGCCTACCCTTTAACACATTTATCTCCAAATCATTGTCACGGCTATGCTGGCCGACAACCATGCCACAATATACCTTATCCTGTGGCTTAATAAACATAATTCCCCTGTCTTGCAAATTGAAAATTGCATATGCCACAGCCTCACCCTTATCTGTAGAAATTAAAACTCCATTGCGCCTTCCAGAAATTGGACCTCTATGTGGAGCATAACTGTGAAATAAACGGTTAATTATGCCTGTGCCACGAGAATCAGTTAAAAACTCTCCTTGATAACCGATTAATCCTCTTGATGGCACTAAAAACGTTAATCTTGTCCTGCCATTACCAGAAGGTCTCATGTCAGTTACTTCACCTTTACGGAAGCTGAGTTTTTCCATGATGATTCCACTATATTCATCATCTACATCAATTACTACTTCCTCTATAGGTTCAAGTTTTTTGCCATCTTCTTCCTTAAATAGCACTCGAGGGCGTGATACCGAAAGCTCAAAACCTTCTCTCCTCATATTTTCAATTAACACCCCAAGCTGTAGCTCACCACGTCCACCTACTTCAAACGCTTCACCGCTTGGTGCTAAAGTCACAGTAATTGCAACATTTGTTTCTGCCTCCGCGCATAAGCGATCCTTTATAGCAGTTGAGGTAAGCTTTGTACCTTCTTGCCCAGCAAAAGGTGAATCATTAACACTCAGAGTAATCGCCATTGTCGGCGGATCAACTGGAGTTGAGCTTACTGCAGTTGTAACCTCTGGTGCTGCTATAGTGTCTGAAACTGAAGCTTCCTCAAGCCCTGCAATTGCAATTATGTCTCCTGCCACAGCTTGTTCTACTGGAATGCGTTTCAAGCCAGAAAATGAGAGCAACTTAGTTAATCTTCCTCGTTCAATTACTTTGCCATCGAGGTCAAGCACCTTAAGATCTGAATTGACTTTTGCAATGCCCTGATAAACCTTTCCTGTCAATATTCTGCCAAGAAACTTATCAGACTCAAGTAGAGTGACCAACATAGCAAAAGGTGCATTTTGATTATAAACAGAAGGTTTTATATAATCTATAACCGTTGAAAATAATGGGCTTAAATCTTTTCTTTCATCAGAAAGCTCCTTAGCACACCAGCCATTTCTACCTGAAGCATACAACACTGGAAAATCTAGCTGCTCGTTGGTTGCATCAAGGTTAAAAAATAACTCATATATTTCATTTAATACTTCATCAATTCTGCTGTCTGGTCGATCGACCTTATTGATTATCACAATTGGCTTCAAATTTGCTTTTAGTGCTTTTGAGAGCACAAATTTTGTTTGTGGCATGGGACCTTCTGCAGCATCAACCAGCAGCAACACGCCGTCTGCCATGCACAATACCCTTTCTACTTCTCCACCAAAGTCTGCGTGCCCTGGCGTATCAATAATATTGATTTTTTCATCACCCCACATTATTGATGTGCATTTTGCAAGTATTGTAATCCCGCGCTCACGTTCTTGGTCGCCACTATCCATCACTCGTTCTTGAACTTCTTGATTCTCGCGGAATGTGCCACTTTGTTTTAGCATGTTATCAAGTAAAGTAGTTTTACCGTGGTCAACGTGTGCGATTATTGCTATATTTCGGATCGATTTAAATTCGTTCATTTTCTATCATTTCAAAATTAATTTAGTAATAAGTATACATAAAATACACTTGGAGTAAATAACTAAAGCTGTGTATAAATGCTGTGTTTCCAAGATATTATAGGATTACTTTGTTAAATATTCCCTACTCCCAGGTTTTGTTATGGGTAGTTGTTTTAATTCACTTGGAAGTTCTTCCTCGCTGTAGTTTTTGATGTTCAGTTCAATCAAAGATATGATAGGAAAAGGCAGTTTCGTTTCACTATTTCTCTTTATCAAAGAAGCTTCAGCAACAACTTTACCTCCTTCCCCTTCCCCTTCTGCACATTCCACTGCTTCAAGTGAAGATTTACCTGTGGTTATTACATCTTCAATGAGCAATATTTTCTCACCCTTTTTGATCTTAAATCCACGGCGTAATTCAAACTTACCATTAACGCGCTCGCAAAACATTGTCTTTATTCCAAGCTGCCTGCCAATCTCATAACCCACAATTATTCCACCAATTGCAGGAGATAATATTAAATCTATGGAGCTATTTAATTCTTTTTTTATTTTATCTGCTAATAATGCGCAAACTTTCATGGCTCTGCTTGGATTTTCAAAAATCTTCGCACACTGTATGTATGTGTCACTATGCAGCCCGGATGATAAAACAAAATGCCCATGCAAAATTGCTTCTGCTTCTTTAAATTCTTTTATTATTAGGTTATTTTCGTCTAATATCATTTTTTAAGTTTCACTATTACATTCTTTATTAATTATCTGAGTGATACAAACATCAGACCACACATTTATTGCAGTTTCAAACATATCGATGATTGTATAAATAGGCAAAATCAGTCCCATAATATGCAGAGGAACATTCATTGACATTAGATAACTGGTTGCCATAAAATAGCACCCCATCGGCACTCCAGCGTTACCCATTGCAGCCCCTGTAGCTAAAAAAATCCATATCAACATTTCGCTTAAGGAAAATACGTATCCGTTCATTTCTGCAACAAACATTACAGTGATTAGTATAAATGCAGCACATGCATTCATGTTAATTGTTGTGCATATTGGTAAAATAAAAGACGATAATTTCTTTGGCACCTTTAGCTTGTTCTGCACACATTCTATAGTTGTTGGCAATGTTGCACTGGATGATTTAGAAAAAAACGCAAGTGTGAGTGCTGGCATAACCCCTTTCAGCGTTTGAATTGGTGATATGCCTTTATACCACATAAATAGCGGTAAAATCAGAAATGCCTGCACAAAATTTGCAGACATTATACAAACAAAATACCATAAAAGATTGTAGAACTCACTACCGCCTTTTAATTCATGCAAAAAACAAGTAATAAAAGACCAAACAGCAAGCGGAATAAATTTTAATAACCCTTGAGCAATTTTAAGTAGCGTATCAAAAAGTGCAGAGAATACTTGATATAATATATCCTGCTTTTCTTTTGAAAGTGAAACAATAGCTCCACCCATCAAAAAAGCGATTAATATGCTACCAATCATATTATTTTCAAGAAAAACTTGCACAAAATTAGAAGGAATGAGTGATTTTAAATATGAAAAATAACTGCGGTTATTGCTGTTAATACTCCCTATTGTATTACTTATGAAATTTTTTCTTGCTGGATCTATTAACAAATAAAACGATAATGCAACAAACGCAGCTATAATAGTTGTAAGCAGAGTATAAAATAGTGTTTTCTTAACTAAGACTTTGATTTCAATTGAGTCTTTGAGCCCGGAAATTGTGGAAACTATGGATAAAAAAAACAGAGGTAAGCTTATTAATTTGAGCAAGCTGATAAAGATATCACTAAATAGCTTTGCTATTTCAAATATGATTTCATTGTTTAGGTAGTAAGCAACTATTGCAAGCAGTATAGAAAAAAGTATTGCAAGCTTGTGCATTGAAAATAAAACTTCAAAGTAACATTATACAATAATTTTGCTGTTTTGGAATCAGATTGATAGACAAAATAACTTTACAGATTAGGGAAAGATAAGAGGATGTGTTTATTCGGAGACAGTGTAAGACTTCTTAATTTAAATTTAGGTGCACTTAGCCCATTCTGGTGATAACAAATTGGAATAGATAAGATATGATAACTAACTCTTCTGCGAGTATATAGTTTTGCCGGACACAACAGTACGTACTACGTGTCCTTTTACTTTGCGACCATCGAAAGGAGAATTCTTTGATTTACTAGCAAAGTTGTCAGTTTTAATTTCCCATTCATGATTGAGGTCAACTAAAATTAAGTCTGCAGCAAGGTTTTTTTGTATACGACCACGTGGTATGTGTATTATATCTGCAGGCTTATATGTCAATTTTGCAAGCACATCAAGTAGACCCATTTGCCCACTGTGATAGAGTTCAAGTGAAAGGGGCAGCATTGTTTCAAGACCAACAATACCAAATGCAGCACTTTCAAGTGGTAGATCTTTAGAACTACGATCATGCGGAGCGTGATCAGTTGCAATGCAATCAATCACACCTGTCTTTAAACTTTCAACCATAGCTAAACGATCTTCCTCAGTGCGAAGCGGCGGATTCATTTTTGCAATTGCTCCATGTTGTTTTACTATATCTTCAGTCAAAGTGAAGTGATGAGGGGTTACTTCGCACGTAACATTTAATCCCAAATCTTTTGCACGTTTAATAGCATCAAGTGAATCTTTTGAAGAGACATGTAGAATATGGTAGTGCACATTTTCCATATCCTTCATTAGCAGTATATCACGATTTACCATAACCGATTCTGACGCACTCAAGATCCCCTTTACTCCCAATTCTTCAGAAATTTTACCTTCGTTGATTGCACCACCAGCAGATAAATTTAAATCTTCTGCATGTTGAGCAATAGGAACATTCAGCATACTTGAATAAAGCAGCGCCTGTCTCATAATCATTGGGTTCATAACTGGCATGCCATCATCGGTGAACCCAACCGCACCTGCTTCCTTTAAAAGTGCCATTTCAGTCAGGTGTTCTTCCGAAGTGGTGATTTTAGCGTAAAATTCAACGTTTACATGTGAAGTTTCGCACGTTTAATAGCATCAAGTGAATCTTTTGAAGAGACATGTAGATGCTTGAACAGTGTTTGGCTGACAAACTACAGTTGTAACTCCCCCCGCAGCAGCAGATTTGCTGCCTGTATATATAGTTTCTTTATGTTCCTGGCCTGGTTCACGAAAATGTACGTGAATGTCAATAAGGCCTGGCATTAGAACAAGCCCTTTACAGTCTATTGTTTTATCAACCCCACTTGTTGAAAATAATGATTCACCAAAGTCAACAATTTTATCCCCTTCAGTCAATAATGAACCTTTTATATCAAGTTTAGTTTCCGGGTCGATAATACGAGCATTAGTATACGCAATTTTATAGCCTTCCTTTTGCCCTGTTTGCAACAAATCCCAAGTTTGAGTATCGATTATAAAATAAATTTAAAGTTTTTTTAATAAAACACAACCAAATTAAAACACAGACTAAGAGCTGTCTTGAATTAAAGTGCTTTCATTACCCTAAAGATTTGGTTCTTATAACCTAGTTAGCTCAGTTTTAACGTTAATGTGTGAAACTCTGAGTTCTGTTGAAGGATTTTCCAGCTGAATATCTAGCTCATTGTGTATGTTCGATAAACAAATTAAAGCTGG
>NZ_AWUH01000164.1:0-1044 GCF_000689175.1 Wolbachia endosymbiont of Glossina morsitans morsitans
ACTATACGCTCTAGTCGATCTCTTCCCATGCTGTGAAAAACTTCAGGTAGTCTATGCCGTTGTTTATATACTCCTGTGCTTCCTGTGTGAGTAAATGGATGTCCTGCAATAGCAAGATCGTGTAATTGCATCGATAAGATACATTTTTAGATCTGTATCACTAATATTTTTAACTTTTAGTTGTTCTGTTATGTCTTCTAATAGCCCCGTTTCCTGATTTCTTAGGTAAGTTCTTACAGTGCGATCAGCTAAACCATTGGCCTTCACAACTGCCCCATGAAACAAAGCATTCTGTCTTGGTGTTTCTCCTACTGCCTTAAAGATTTCTAGCCTAGCTGTATTTTCTATTGGCCAAAAAGCGTATGAGCATCTAACACCATTAACAAGAGCAGAGGTACCTCTAATTGCATCGCGTGCTTGTTCAGCAGTTAATATCGGTTTTTCTCCTTTTGGCTTTCTCATATGATGAGCAGTAATTATCGAAGCTCCAGTGCTACATGCTAAATCAGATAATAAGCACATTAGATAATCCCCTACAGCAGGATCAGCATTTATATCTGCATGGATAAATGAAGCAAGTGGATCAAATACTATCAATTTCAGATCTTTAATTTCCTCGAGCTGTTTCATTACGGATTCGAATTCAGAAGAAACTTCGACGATTTTACCACGAACATTTCTGAGTATTGTAAGTGATCCTCTGACGTTTGGCAGTGGTACAATAAATAATTTATCTTTATGTTTCAACCTTTCACACTTAGGGTCGAGTCGTTCTAAGCGGCGGTGTATCTCACTTGCATCATCTTCTGCTGAAAAAATCACTACTGATCCATGTTCAGTAACAAGTGAACCAAAGCCACACATCTGATCCTTATCACTTGCAACCTTAAGCGCTAGGTCAAGAAGAAGCATACCTTTGCCTGTATCTCCCATTGCTGCTATTATTGAAGTAACACCTAAAGGAAATAGACCTTCAACAAGAAACTTTTGCCCTGGTACCGGACCTACAAAGCGCTCTGCACTCCAATCTAAAATGTTAAGTGG
>NZ_AWUH01000165.1:0-2273 GCF_000689175.1 Wolbachia endosymbiont of Glossina morsitans morsitans
TCCGAACAGACCGTAATATGCTACTGGCCTGCTATAGCCATAAACACATATCTTATCGCATTCGGACTATTATAAGAAAGGCTATACTATGCTTCTCCTTAAATTGACCATTTACCCTAAACGCTATTAGCTTCCTTAAAATTTACGTTAATGTCTATTTTGCCTAAACTGAAGCGTCTTTTCCAATTTTTTCTAGCATCAACTCGGCAGCTTTTTGTTCAGCAATCTTTTTACTAGAAGCGCATGCAGAAACTTTACCATAATCTTCTATGCAAACTGATGTAGTAAATTCAGGATTGTGCGCTGGTCCAGTTTGTTTTACAAGCTCATACTCTGGTAAAGGCAATTTGTTTTTCTGAGTCCACTCTTGCAGTGAGGTTTTAGGATCTTGAGGGGGGTCAAGCATGCCTTTAGCTAGCTTTTCCCAATATTGGATAATAAATTTTTCAAAATTTTCAAGCCCGCCATCAATATAAATTGCACCTATTAGTGCTTCAAGCGAGTTTTCTAAATTTTTTAAGTTACATCTCCCTCCATTGCAGCGTTCACTATTATTCATGATGATAAAGCTGCCTAATTTTATTTCTTTAGCAACATTAGCAATGGTGTTGCCACAAACTAAATCCGTCTTTCTTTTTGCCAATGCTCCTTCTTTTTCTTCAGGAAATAGTTTAAACAGTGTGGCAGATACAACCATATTCAAAACACTATCGCCCAAAAACTCTAGTCTTTCGTAGCTTACAATCTGGTTTTTGCTATTCCTTTTATTTACGCTTGGGTGAGTTAGTGCCTCTTCTAATATTGCATAATTTGTAAATTTATAATCAATGATCTTAGATATTGCATCATTCAAACTCTTCATACCCATTATTTAAAAGAATAACACTTCCTACCACACCTTTATACCAAAGAATTAGTTTTGTTTTATTAAAATAATACCAACAACTTCCAAAATATACAGTTTAATAGACTTCTTGCATAACCATTATTTGAATAATGATTCATCGATGTTATTCCAGTGTCGGCTACTTAGGTGACAGAGAAGATGTTTAATGCATACAACCCACCACCTCACTAATGTTACTAAATCCATCTCTCCTTATTAGTTCTGCAAGTTCTAGATTAATTTTGTTTACAACTTGAGGTCCGTGGTATATGAGAGCAGTGTACAACTGCACCAAAGAAGCTCCTGCCTTTATTTTTTGCATCAGCACCACTTGAGATTTCTCCGCATTCTACCAACAATATTTTGCCCTTAATAAGTTTGTACATATCGCTCAATAACTCGGTTGAAAGTTTAAACAGCGGTTTGCCACTCAACCCACCACTCTCGTTGTGGTGGGAATGTAAGTTATTCCGACTGATCGTAGTGTTGCTCACTGTTAATCCGTCAATCTTATATTCCAACGCAAGCTCAGCGATATTTTCTTTCGTTTGCTGATCTATATCTGGTGAGATTTTTAATATTATTGGTATGGATTTAGAATTATCAATTGATTTCCGGGTTAGAGTTACGGATTCCAACAATTCCGATAATTCTTGCTTATTGTGCAGATTGCGTAAATTAGGCGTGTTTGGGGATGAGATGTTCAGCACTATATAATTGCTTTTTCCATATACTATCTTTATTAAGTCACTATAATCGCTGATTTGGTCCTTTGATGTACTGTTTTTTCCTATGTTGATGCCAAAAATGCAGTCATCAAGCTTGGTTTTATCTATTTGTTTAAGAAAGTAGTCTATTCCTTTATTGTTAAATCCCAATCTGTTAATTACCACTTGATCTTTAATTAACCGAAAAATTCTTGGTTTTTTGTTTCCATATTGTGGATTACGAGTTACAGTACCAGTTTCAATAAATCCAAAACCAAATGAAAGCATAGGCCTTATAACTTCTGCATTCTTGTCAAAACCTGTAGCCAGACCCACGGGGCTTCTGAGCTTATTACCAAAAAAATTCACACTCAAAGGTTCTGGTAGCTCTATAGGTTTTCTATAAGGCATTTTCTTTAATGCCATAATTGCCAAAGAGTGAGCAACCTCGGGCGGTAGTAAAAACAATAAATCACGTAATATCATTTTGTAAAACACTTTGCTTATTTTTAGTTTATTTTTTACCATGAAACGCTATAAGAGTATAACCATAACTTGAAAAGAAATTGATTTTACTTATGAATAATTTTCTCTATAGGTTACACACTTAAAGCTACTGTTGAATTGAGCAACTTTTACAAGATATAGAAAATGAAAGGGACCGGAATTGAACCGGTATA
>NZ_AWUH01000165.1:2283-5079 GCF_000689175.1 Wolbachia endosymbiont of Glossina morsitans morsitans
CCAGAAATTTTATTAAGTTGGTAAGCATAAAAATAGCCGTTTTATGTTAAAACACAACGTTCTTGATGAAATTACGGCAAGGTTGGATCCCAGTGTCAAGCACTGGGACGACACCCTTTTTGGGTCCTCTAAATAGCCTATATAGTGTCATCCAAGTAGCCTCCCTCCCCTGTCATCCAAGTAGCTGACACTGGGATCTGGCAAGCTTTGCTTGCAAATAAGTCTAATACGCGTCGCATTTTATGCCAAAACACAATTGGAGTTACATGCAAAATAGATCCCAGTGTTAGCTACTTGGATGACAAAAAAAGGAGCACTGGGATGAAACCATTTGGTGTGTTTAACAAAGCTCGTACTTAGCTTCATGTTAGCTACAAATATTAAGAAATTTACCAAATGAAAAAAAAGGCAAAAGAAGCCGTTGCATTTAACAAAGTTCGTACTTAGCTTCATGTTAGCTATAAATATTAAGAAATTTACCAAATGAAAAAAAAGGCAAAAGAAGCCCCAGCTAATATCTATTTTAGAACATTGGCGTTTTTTAAGTCTTAAACACTGCAATTTAGCTGCTTTTAAATGCAACTCACCTTAGTTTAAATGTTTAAGAAATTTACTAAGCAGAAAAAAAGGCAAAAGAAACCCCGTGTTTGCTAGTTGTCACTCCCTAATCCTGCAAATTGGCGTACTATACTGTCTTAAACGACTTATAAGCGCGTTTCAGCTTGTGTAGGTAAAAACCTAGAAATATTGTAAAGACACATAGTGCAAAAAATTAAAAATAAGACGCCAACTACGTTGTTTTCTTGCTGTTTAATCTGCACAGATGAAGATAACTGAATACCTTCAGTTTCATGATAAGGGGGCTGGCGGAGTTTGTCAAGTAAGTTTTTTCGTTTCTAACGGTTGTTGCCAAAAACTATGCAAGAAGTCTATTGACAGGTGATTAAATTATAATGTAGCCTATCGCCGTATATCCGGGGGTGGGTTGTTGTGAGGCTTTTTCACTTTTTATTCTTGTTAATGTGTTTTTCTCTGTATTACTATGCGGGTTTTATATTTTCGCCCTGCCCAAAAGCTAAGGTTTGCTTTTCACCTGGAGAAGATTGTGCTGTACCGACAATCAACGTAATAGATCAGTCTAAAAAATCTATCTTAGTTCAAGAATATACATTCACTCTTGGAACAGTTGCAAAATCTTTGATTAATGCTAAAGAACGCAGTGTTGATGTTAAAGTCATCTTAGATAAATCGCAACTGTACTCAAAATATAGTGTTATAAATGAATTATTTTCAGGTGGAGTACCAATTTGGATCGATCATAATAAGATAATGATTGTTGACAATCAAAAAGTCATCACAGGGTCATTTAACCTTAGTAAGACAGCTAAAAAAGGAAATGCTGAAAATTTATTAATTATTACAGATTATCCTGAATTGATTCAGCAGTATGTGAAAAACTGCGAGGCACGAATGTCACAATCTTACAAACACGCTCCCAACTAATCGAGAGCGCTTGCTCAAAATCAGTTTTAAAAACAGCAAGGGAGAGCTTTTTTGATTGATTGGCATAATGATTATGATATAATGAACTAAAAATTTAAGGAATAAAGTAATGGATTATATAAATGATGCTGCCGGTAGCTACACTGCTATTCATGATTTTTTTCAAAACAACGGTGTTGGAGATTACAAAGTTCAATGCAATTATGGTGGGGTGCCGTATGCTACTGATGAGTACGTGCATTCTTGCGATAAATTTTGGAGTAATAATTTCATAGACTCACATTTTGGCAGGGAAATAAAAATGTATCCTCAAAGTGAACTTTTAGCTAAAGAATATGCTGGAAATACGTTGCCAGTTTCAATATCACTAGATAAGGATTTAATAAAAATGAAGGAATGTCAGAAAAAAACGAAATTTGTGGAACTAGAAAGGGAGTCAGGTGATTTAGTGCATAATAAGCAAAAGTATCTAAAGTGTTACACAAAAAAGCTATCATATGATGATGTACATATTTACAATAACGATAAAGTTTCAACATTTAGCATAAAATACGACGTGCCAAATGATCCGAAATACAGTTTAAATATAACATTTACAAAGGTGAATGATAATAAACCAGGATTTCGGCAGAAATTTAAAAATATATTTTAACGTGACCTTTCACTGGTTTTTACTCAATCAACCAACAACAGTTAATATCAAATTTTTATAATTAAAAAATATGCTATTTTTTAAAACTTTCATTCTCCTTCGCAACTTCGCAATTTCGCAAAACAACTCTTGGACCAAATGTGTCTGGCATAACACCTTTTGGTAACTTGCTACTTCTTTTTTTCCGCATCTCCGGCAACAGCCATTGATATTCCACAACATAAGGCTTGATTTTTGGTAGATCAACTTTTTTATGAATAATATAGCTCTTTTTACAATAATCCGAACAGACCGTAATATGCTACTGGCCTGCTATAGCCATAAACACATATCTTATCGCATTCGGACTATTATAAGAAAGGCTATACTATGCTTCTCCTTAAAGTGACCATTTACCCTAAACGCTATTAGCTTCCTTAAAATTTACGTTAATGCCTATTTTGCCTAAACTGAAGCGTCTTTTCCAATTTTTTCTAGCATCAACTCAGCAGCTTTTTGTTCAGCAATCTTTTTACTAGAAGCGCATGCAGAAACTTTACCATAATCTTCTATGCAAACTGATGTAGTAAATTCAGGATTGTGCGCTGGTCCAGTCTGTTTTACAAGCTCATACTCTGGTAAAGGCAATTTGTTTTTCTGAG
>NZ_AWUH01000166.1:0-3594 GCF_000689175.1 Wolbachia endosymbiont of Glossina morsitans morsitans
CACCTATATCGCTTGGTGTTAGTGATTCCAGTAATTTTGGTGACCTGCTACAGTCGAGTTTAAAAGGTCCTGAAGCTAGTCGTGTTTCTGACCTTAGCAAAGGTAAAGGCGGTAAGTAGAGGTAATCGGTAGATGAAAGGAGTGTAACAAAAACCTTATGCATCAAGTAAAGATTGTGAGCAAGTTTAAAGAAGTTAAGGTGGGTAACCTGTTTTTTTCTACTTGCAGCAATGTTTCAAAAAGTATATGTGTCGAGTTGGGTAAAGTTGAAGGAGGTTCTTAAATGAGCAAGTATTAATTTGGTAGTGTATAACATTAATAAATTTAAATGATGCAACCATTTCCAGCAACAAAAATCAGCTAGCGTGAGAAGATTTTTTCTTGGAATCGCGTGGTCTACCATGTGTACCATACGAACTTTTTCGTATAGTGATTTTGCTATACGCTAAAACTAGCCATATTAGCGCATTTCATCCATATCTACATACGAACTATTTTGCCTAAGCTTATGAAAATAATTTAAATCTTCTATTTTTATAACCTTATTTTTACGCGGCTTGTTCTCACAAATATACGACCTTTTTTGCAATTTTAGAAAGAGTCAATAATTGAATTCCTTATAACACTAGCTAGCATGGTATCTTCACTAAAATATTTTTTTTAAAAGTTAGTTGACTTATAAATAATTCTCTACTGATACTAGCATATGTTTTTTATTCTGCTGAAGTGGCTCCGCAGGTTACTGTATAATCTTCAGCAGTTTTTCCACTCCTTTAAAGCATAATCCATCATGCTTTTAATAATAGTGATGTCAAATATAGGTCTTAACTATTTTAATCTATAGTAAAATTAACTCAAATTTGCAGTCATAAGCAACTTTTAACCTACTAGTAGTACTCGCCATAAAAACTTAACAAAAGCTTAACGACATAAGTAATAAAAAGATTGTGGTTATTGATTTAATGTTATATATTGCACATAATATATTATGTTTAGAGAGGCAAGTATGGGTGATTTTACTGAGACGGTGAAATCTATCATCAATCAACTACAACCAAAATCCAAACCGGAACTATCTGATATTGAATATGAATCCATTGTAGAGCATCTATCATCTAAAGAACATTTATTAAATGAGCTGATGAATGATATGTGGTACTCAGGAGATTTACCACCAGTTAGAAATCATAATGAACTACCTTCTTTAATAGATAGCAAACTTGGACTAAACGAACAAATTTGTGTTTGGTTTGCTCTAGATCACGATCTTACACCAAGTCAAAAAAATTTAAACAAAAAGTTACTTAATGCTCTAAAATGTTTAGCTTCTAACTGTGGTTCATTTGATAATACTGATCCCCTTGAAGAATTTTTATATGACAATAAAAGTAATGAAGATTTAAAAGTAATTCTTAACGTAAAGAGAGGAGAATCTGAGTCAACAGTATTACATGCAATTGCAGGAGCAAAGATTGGTGGATTTCGTCGTTCAGGTAATCAGGCTATAGATTTACTCTTAGAAGCAGGCGCAGATCCTAACATACAAAATGGCAAAGGAAAAACACCATTAAACTTTGCTGCTGCCAAAGGTCATTACGATAATGCAAACTCTCTCCTCTTGAAAGGAGCTAATCCTAACATAATAAGCAAAAAGGGGAGAACTCCACAACAAATAGCGACTAATAAACTCTGCTATAATATAGAAGAATTATTCCTAACTGATAAACAGAAAAAGTTAAATGCAGAATTGTATGACCTACTTGTACGTGATTCAGACTGTACTAAAAATTTAAAAGAGTTTTTAGCTGAGCATAAAGGAGATTTAGATCTAAAAGTGGTACTAAATATTCGGCAAGGAACGGGCGAGTCAAAGGTGTTTTCACATGTTGAACGTTTTTATTGGGATAATGAAGATTTTGCTCAAGAGTTAAGGAAGATATTTCTAGAAGCAGGAGCATTAGATTATCGTATAAATATCAATCATTCTTACCAAAAGAAACAACAGGTCAGTACCTTACTTGTTAGTTTAACTTCAAATCAAAAGGAAAAGTTAAATAAGTTTTCTGATAAGGTATTTCGGGCTCAAAACATGGTTGAACTTGAAGAGATTGTAAATGATGCTATAAAGTCTGGCGTACGATTAAACTATTCTTTTTCACAAGATTTCTTCTCAGGTAATGAGTACACTTTTACCGATTATGTGATGAAAAAAGTCGGTGAGTTAGAAAAAAATCCTGAAGTTGCTAGTAGTATAATATGTCGATTAGTATCAAAGGGGGCAGTGTTTGGCAATACACTTGATGCTAATACACTGACATCAGAATTCAAAGAGCAAAAAACTAACATGAAAAAAGCTTATAGGGATTATATTAGCAATGTTCATAAGTTTATTGAAGTCGCAAAAAGTGCAACTAATAGCGAGCTAAAAGATGCAAGAATAGACAATTCCGTTTTTTACTTAGAATATTCTAAAGATAGTAAAATAGATATTACACAGATAATAGATGGGGCAAGGAGCTTGGGTCTAACCCAAGGAGATGTAAAGTGTGGAAGAAAAATAGTAAAGATCGGCAATAGTGAAGTAGAAGTTAAAGTTGAAAATGGCATAAGAAATTACACAGATCTTACAGAAGGTAGTGATATAGTATTAACTTTCTATACTAGTTTGGGAAATGTAGATGTTAGACTGTATCCTGACGTACAGGATAAAAGCAAAATTATAGTAAAAGTGAGTAATAGAGAGGAAATATTAGAAAAATTCAAAGGTCGTGAAGAAGAGTTAGGCAATGATTGCGCGCTCGGTGACTACTGGGTCTACTATGCTATTGAGCGTGGATATTTTGAAAGATCTGGTGGATTAATGCGTCCTGAAGTAATAAGCGAGTCTAACAACAAATGGAGAGAATGTGAAGAGTTAAGAAGGACTTCCAATTCTAGGAGAGAAGTTTCTAGGTAGATTAATTTGCTAAAAAAGTTAAAGAGTATTATTTAAATACAAACTGCTATAATTTATAGATTAAGAAAGTTGTACCAATGTCTATGATCTTTTAAGAATACTCTTTTGGCTGAGCTGCCTTTTACACTCCAGGTCTACCATTAAAATATGCAGCTAAAATTGGATACATTTTCTGCCACTGTTGCATCTAATATGCTAAAATCTTCATCATTTATATTGATATTCTCGCATAATTGATTTTGTAACATTTATCTGCTCTTCTATATCAATTTCAACATCTTTTTGTGTGACCCTTTGTAGTAGCTCCTTTTGCAATAACCTTTTTTAATTTTCTGGCACATACTTTTTTCGATGTTTTTTCATATTGTTGTTTTTATAAACGTTACGACGCTGAGCCGCAAAATTTCTCCCTTTGCTCACTCCACAGCACCGGTATTTCCCTCAAGTCAGATAGCTTCAAACCTCTCGGTTGTCTCCCATTTACTATGTCTTCTTTAATCTTCGGAGCTAAATAATTTAACCTTAAAATTTGTTGTATGCGTCTTGTATAGCCTTTCTTATAATAGTCCGAATGCGATAAGATATGTGTTTATGGCTATAGCAGGCCAGTAGCATATTACGGTCTGTTCGGATTATTG
>NZ_AWUH01000167.1:0-335 GCF_000689175.1 Wolbachia endosymbiont of Glossina morsitans morsitans
TTTAGAACCTTAAGTGCATTACATATTTCACTCACTGCTTGTTCCAACACTTCTTCCGCTTTAGTATCGTTATAAGCAGTGGCAACCATAACATCATTTCCGCCGATTATGATGCAAAATAAATCTTCTTTACCTATATCTGGATGATGTTTAATTACCGCATCTAGCTGGTTAGCTAAACGAAATTTATTGAAGAAATAAGAAAAAATAGGGTCAAAAATTTCAGATGCTGTTGCATATGAAACTGCGTAATTCTGACCTTGCTGTTCGTGGCATCTCCCAAAAAATGAATAACTCCACCCTAGGTTTAAATTCATCTAAATCTAAATATTTTG
>NZ_AWUH01000167.1:635-8525 GCF_000689175.1 Wolbachia endosymbiont of Glossina morsitans morsitans
CTATATATTCAACAGCAGTAGGGCCATTTCTAAAAGATCTTCCTTGAATAAAAAGGATCATCAAATTTTTACGCTTTTTGCAAAGGATAAATTATTTAAAATTCCAATGATTGCGCCATTATCGGATAAGCTATCACCCAGAACATAAAAATTTCTATACTTTGAATTAGAATTGTCATTTTTGTTTGTCATAATATTTACCGTAGATTAGCATGTTGTTTCATTAGATTCATAGAAAAAGAAAAATAGCGGTGAAATTATACAACTTTGGCCTAACTTGCTCTCCACTTTTTCCGGGCAAAATCAGCTTCTTCTTAACTTGACACGTATACTTAAAAGAACCCTCTAAGTTTTCTAGCACGGCTTGGATGTTTCAACTTTCGCAGTGCTTTTGCCTCTATTTGCCTAATTCTCTCACGTGTTACATTAAAAATTTTTCCTACTTCTTCTAAGGTATGTTCCTTCCCATCTTTACCAAGGCCAAAACGCATTCTTAAAATTCTTTCTTCCTTTGGTGTTAAAGTTGCAAGGACATTGGTTGTAATGCCACGCAAGTCAGCAAGTATTGCAGCATCCTCTGGCCTGGAGACTCGCTTGTCTTCTATACAATCACCAAAGGTACTACTATCATCTTTTCCTGTTGGAGCTTCAAGACTTACTGGATCCCTTGCTATTTTCATAACTTTGCGTATTCTTTCCAGTGGCATTGTCAGTTCTACACTCAATTCCTCTAACGTCGGCTCTCTTCCCATCTCATGAGTCATCTTTCTTAATGCTCTGTTGATTTTACTGATAATTTCCACCATATGAACTGGTATTCTAACTACTTTAGACTGCTCAGGTATTGCTCTAGTGATTGATTGTCTTACCCACCAAGTGCCATAAGTTGAAAATTTATATCCACGTTTGTAATCAAACTTATCCACGGCCTTCATAAGACCAATATTGCCTTCTTGTATCAAATCAAGCAGATCAAGGCCTCTTTTTGAATACTTCTTAGCAATGGAAACTACTAGCCTTAAGTTAGCCTTAATCATTTCTTGCTTTGCTTCAGAGACTTCTCGTTCGTGTTTTTGTATTCTCTTGATTAGCTCCTTAAATTCTTGTACGTTATCTTCCTGTATATGCTGCTTAATACCGTTCAAGGTACTAGCTATATGTTCAGAGTTATCGTCTATAAACCTTAAAAATTTGTTTTTTAATTCACCTGTAAAAGAGGACTGATTTTCATTGATCTTTAAAAGACTTATCTTTTTCAATTCGTGCTTTAAAAGCACGTCATCATAAACTTTATAGAAACTTTCTCTATCCATATCGTATTTTCTAGCCTCAGCAATAAGATTAGCCTCTTCAAGCGTAATGGATCTATTTATCTTATAAAGTTCTTGTGTAATTCTGGCAACAGCAGCATCACTTAACTTAATTTGTAATGCTATAGACCATATTTGATTATACAAATTTTCTAGCTCATTAGAGAAATTTTTAGAATTTTTTCTTAATATCAACGCTTCATTTGTTAAAGTAATTATCTCATCCAATGCAACCATGACCTTTGGCAATAAGTCACTTTCCATTTCAAGAATAGAAACATTTAAATTGACTGAACTTATATCTTCATTATTACCGTCTTTCTCATCATCACTTTTTTTACTATCTTTCTCATCATCACTACAGTACTCAGCATCTTCAGAAACATTCTCAGAATCCTCAACATCTTCAGCACTTTCTTCACTCTCTTCACTTTCTTCTTTGGGTACCACATTAAAATCAGAGTTATAAATTGCATCCAGATCTATAATTTCTCTCAGTAAGAGAGCTCCATTACTTAAATCATCACGCCATACTTTTATCACCTTTAATGTTACTGATGTTTCAATTATTGCGCGTAACATGTTATGCTTTTCAGATTCAATTTTTTTTGCTATCTCGATTTCATCTGCCCTTGATAAAAGCTTTACGGAGCTCATGTCTTGTAAATAAATCCTCACTGGATCATCATTTTGTACTAAAGTTGCAGTAACATTTGGCGATGTGTCATCATCATCAAGTTTACTATCATCACTGTTGGAAGGAATATCTTCTTCATCTTCGCTACTTTCAAGCACATTAATTCCGGAATCCTGCAATAAAGATATAGCATCATCTATAAAGTCAGACGAAAAATTTTCATCTGATAATTTATCATTTATATCATCAAAGGTGATAAAACCACCCTTTTTTATACTCTTAGTTACCAGATCTTTGATAATTTTTTTCTTATCTTCTGCATCATTAATAGTTGACATCATTACCTTTATAGTTTATAATCCTATTTCTTATTAACAAACAAACTTACAACGAGCAAGTCTATAATTTTACTTTTAACTTGTGGCTATTTGTTACTTCATATAGTTTAAGATACTGTTAATTTACGTACACTTGTCTTAATCAATTGTTCCATACTTTTCTTCCATTTTTACTGCTATGGATAATCCAACTGAAAATGTTGCAATTCCAACCACTATAGCAGTAAGCATTAAAACATGGGGTATAGGATTGCCATATGAATAAAAATTTGAAACCAATATAGGAGGCAAGGAACTTTTTATATATCCTAGAGATATGTAAAATAACAAAACAGATGCTTGGAAGACGCTTACCCCTATCATTTTCTTGATTAAATTTTTATCGTTTATGATAGTATATAAACCTAGCACCATTAATACAATAATAATCGTATAATTATATGAAGTCATTGTTTTTTCCTACGAGCAAAATTTATATATATAATTAACATAGAGGAGCAGACAGTAAATGCTACACCTAATTCCACCAAAAAAATACCTAATTTTTGACCGGTTCTATTATTGGTTAACAAGATATCATAAGATAAAAAATTTTGGCCAAGTAAAGTTGTTGCAACGCCCGTTCCTCCATAAATTAAAATACCTAACACGTTAGTTAATCTAATCACAGAATAAGGTATTGCTTTTAGAGTTGTAGATACACCAAATAGCATTGAATATAATATTATCCCGGAGGCAATAATTATTCCTGCTTGAAAACCTCCACCCGGAGTGTAATCACCGTGAAATTGTATATATAAACCAAATAAAATGATAAAAGGTATCATCAAAAATGTTGCTGCATTTAATATCGGATCTTTAATCATTTTCTTTTTCTTCTTTTAATATCAACGTTATACAAAGCGCAGCAGTAAAAACTACTATAGTTTCTCCAAACGTGTCATAACCACGAAAGCTTGCCAAAATAGCTGTTACTATATTAGGAATACCGGTAGCTTTTTCGGTATTTTCCACATAATAAGGAGCAACATGCAAGTGGATCGGAGCATTGTGGCTGCCAAAATCTGGCAATTGAATCATAAAATATGACAAACATACAGCCAGAAATAACATAAAAAAAAGCGTTATAGGGTTATGACATAGATTTACTTTATGATTCTTTATCAAGGAGAGTGCTGCAAACGTAAAAACTGTACTGAGCCCCGCACCAACAGAAGCTTCAGTAATTGCAACATCAGGTGCATTCATAATTAAGTATATAAGCGCAATCAGTGAACTAAATACACACATTAGAACAGCACTTACGACTAAATGTCGCGAGAAAACTATAAAAACCGTAACTGTTAGTAACAACAAAAGTAACACTACATTTAATATTTCTAACACCTTAGCCTTCTTTAACAGTTTTTTTCTTAACTTTATAATGAGTGCGCGCTAAAATATAGCTATTAGTTGAGCTAGCTACCCATATTATAAAAATTAATAATACTATTTTAACAGTGTTGATTGAAAATCCATTCTGCAAAGCAAAACCAATTAACAATAACGTTGCACCGCTAGAATCTGTAATACCTGCTGCATGTAACCTAGTATAGAAATCAGGAAATCTGATCACCCCTATATTTGAAATAATTATCAAACAAATACCTAAAAGTATGAAAATGGATCCTATCATAAATTATCAAAACAACATTAATCTCATTAATGCTATAGTTGATATAAAGCTAACGCTAGCATACAACAATGCTATATCAATTAAAAAAAAATTATTCAGAATGATTGATATTGCTGTTATAAGTACAACTACTTGCGTTGAGAAATTATTGAACGCTAAAACCTTATTGTACACATCATTTGACTTAGACACCATGCAACACAACATTACACTCATACAGAACAACAGTGTATAGATAGCAATGCAAATCATTTAAAGACTATGTGACTTCAGTAGATTTCTAAACGGATACTTCTTCATCGCCATCTTGATCATTTATTTCATCATCTATTTCACCATCCACTTCATAATCTTGACTTTCTTGACTTGCATCAAGATCTGCGTTATCAGAAAAATTTAATAAATTCGCTAGCCTACTTGTGTTACTGCTGTAAACATTATTCATATTTCCTTTCACGTATTCCTTGCATCTACCTACCAAAAGGCTAAACAGCTCATGAGTATCCACCTGTTTTCCTGCTATTTCATGTAAGGAAACTATGGTATTTTTATGACCTTTAAACTTAGCTGCTTGAATTGGATTACTTGCCCCTGTATTTAAATCATGTGTTCTTTGACTTGCCAACAGAACCAATTTGAAACGGTTACTTACCAGTTCTATACACTTTTCTACAATAGACTCAGCCACAAGATACTACCTTAATAAGTTTTATACTATATCACAAAAAACAAGTTGTCAACTTTGTATCTATTGCGATTCAACTTCATGTTTTACTTTTTCTGCCTCAGATTTTATTTCTTGGCTTTCTGTCATCGTGATTGTTATTTCATGATCAAGTTTTTTTAGAAATCCTAACAATCGCTCTAAAGAAAAACCATCTATTTTACCATTTTTAATTTGCGATACCTTTGGCTGATCAATACCAAGTTTCTCAGCTGCAAAAGCCTGAGTCCAAGCATTTTTTTCTATAATTTTATTTATTATATAAAGCAACTTTGTTTTTATTCCTGCACTGTCTAAGTTATTTAACGATATTATTTCCATAATTTTTTACACTCACATATCAATTAACTTTATTAAATATTATAGCATAATATTTAATATACCAAGATATTAATATCATGTAACTTGTCAATAATTATATGATATCAATATTTAAAACTTTAAGTTGATTATATATTAATATTTTCATCAAGTTTCTAGTAATTTTAAATTACCATTTTACCATCAGTCTATCTGAAAAAACCATTTATAGAAAAGAACAAGCTAAGATTACAAAGCTTGAAATACAAAAATAATTATTTTATAAATTTATCTTACATAAGAAGTTTATATCTCTATATCTTAATATAAATATTTATTTAAATTTTTTAAATTTCTATTTTAACGAGAATTCTATATATTATATTTATAATATAATTTAAATATTTGTTGCTTTTTAGTTGGAACATTATTTAGTTAGTAAGTAAAATTGTGTTGAATATGACAAAAATAAAAAAAGATGTTGCTGTTATTATGGGGAGTGAGTCAGATTACACCACTATGGTCCATACTGTTGATATGTTAAAAGCATTAGAAGTTTCACATGATATATTCATAATATCTGCACATAGAACACCAGAAAGGCTCTTCAATTTTGCTAAATCTGCACAAGAAGAAGGTTTTAAGGTTATTATAGCTGGTGCAGGAGGTGCAGCTCATTTACCTGGTATGGTTGCGTCACTAACTTGTTTACCAGTTATCGGCGTTCCTGTGCATAGTAAACAATTAAATGGGCTGGACAGTCTACTCTCTATGGTTCAAATGCCAAAGGGTGTTCCAGTTGCAACCATGTCTATAGGAGAAAATGGAGCATATAATGCTGCCATTACTGCCGTATCTATATTGTCAATTTCCAACAGTGAAATTGCAGGTAGGTTAAAAAAGTGGAGAGAGAAACAGACCAAAGAAGTAAAAGAGAAACCAGTTTCATAATAAATCTATGGCAATAATCCTTTTAGACACAAAAACCATAAACCGTATAGCAGCGGGGGAGGTGATAGAAAGGCCAGCAAGTGTAGTAAAGGAATTAGTGGAAAATGCAATAGATGCTGGAAGTTTAGAAATAGAGATTAAAATAGAAAGTGGTGGGCGTAACCTTATTATTGTGACAGATGATGGTAACGGAGTAGAAAAAAACGATTTAGAACTTGCGTTTATGCGCCATGCTACTTCAAAATTGAGCGACAATGAGTTGATAGAAATCAAGCATCTTGGCTTTAGAGGAGAAGCTCTGCCTTCAATAGCAGCAGTAAGTAGGATAAAATTATCGTCTAAGGCAAGAGAAGCAAATGAAGCATGGTCTATAAGTTATGAGGGTGGAGAGAAAATAGGGGAGCAAACTCCTTACTCTTTATCACAAGGCACACATATTGAAGTACGAGATTTATTTTTTGCCACTCCAAATAGACTAAAATTTCTAAAAACTGAAAGAGCAGAAACTCAAAGCATTGTTGATATTGTAAACAACCTAGCAATGATTAACTATCATATAGGGTTTACTCTCACTTCAGGTAATAAAAAGCTCTTAAAATACGCTAAGCAGACTTCGTTATTTCATAGATTGTGTGAAGTAGAAGAAGAATTTCAGGGCAATTCTTTGGAGATCAATGAAGAAGAAGACGGCATTAAACTTACGGGACACATCTGTAAGCCGACCGTCAATCGTGGTAAGTCCACTCAGATCTATACGTTTGTTAATGGAAGGCCAATTAAAGATAATTTACTTATTGGCGCAGTTAGGTATGCATATCATGATTTTATTCCAAGCGATAGGTATCCTTTTGCAGCGTTACATTTAGAGATACCTTATGATCAAGTAGATGTAAACGTGCATCCAAATAAGTCAGAAGTAAGGTTTCAGAATAAGAAGCTCATATATGAGATAATGACAAGAGGATTAATTAAAGCATTGTCAAGAAGGATAGGCACTTTTCCAGCGCATGACCAGAAAATGGATTCAACATTGCCAGATCCTTTTGATAAACCTAATGTTCAAAAAGAATTTTATGAAAAAAGACCAAGTCCTTTTAAAAATCAACTAATAAAAGAATTTGCTTCTCCAAATGAAAAAGCAAAAGGCTTATCAGAACAGTCAAAATCGTTTGATTATACCGGCATACAGAAATTTCCATCACAAGCGGAGACTATGGTTCTAGAAAAAAAGGTGTTAGAGCAAGTTGATTTGATAGAGAGCCACCCGCTCGGGTTTGCACGCTGTCAGGTCTATAATACTTACATTATTGCCGAGGTAAGAGACAAATTGATTATAGTCGACCAGCATGCAGCCCACGAAAGGCTGGTATATGAATGCTTAAAACAAAAATCAAGTGTAAAAAGACAAAAACTACTTCTTCCTGAAACGGTTGAAATCAAAAATCAAGCCGGAATGGAGATGATTGAAATGTATAAAGGTAAGTTATTTGAAATGGGTTTTGATATTGAGATCAAACCAGAAAATAAAGTGATAGTAAAAGAAATCCCTGCAATTTTGGGAGCAATAGATGTGAAAGAGATGCTAATTAATATAGTCGATAGATTAACGGAAATAGAAGATACATTGCCAGTAGAAGATAAAGTGAACAAAATATTGGCCACTATCGCTTGTTATGGATCAATTAGAGCGGGTAGAAAAATGAGATTAGAAGAAATGAATGTGCTGCTTAGACAAATGGAAAAAAACCCATATTCCGGGCAATGCAACCACGGAAGACCAACTTATATAGAAATGAAACTCAGTGATATTGAAAAACTTTTTGAGCGGAGGTAATGAGGTTGCCATAAATATGTAAGCGCTTCTTCCTCGTCATCCAAGTAGCTATAGAAACAAAAAACTTACTTGACAAACTCCGCCAGCCCCTTTATCATGAGACTGAAGCTACTTATTTATC
>NZ_AWUH01000168.1:0-4015 GCF_000689175.1 Wolbachia endosymbiont of Glossina morsitans morsitans
CCATCCAATTCATCAATTTTCTGCCACAGGCTGTTTAAATCATACAGGTGGTTAACAACAATATATATGTTAACCGCTTCTTGTATCTTAATTCCAGTGTTCTCAGCCAAATTATTGATGAATATGCAGCCCATTCTATTCACTACATCATTTGCAATGCAAGTAGAGATAATTTCTCTACGAAGTTGGTGTTTTAATATGAAATCCTTAAACTTTGTTACCATCTTTTTAGGAAAATAACCTAGCAAGTAGTCATGAGATATAAGATCTTTTTCAGACAGATCGGAATGTATAATTTCATTTTTTATTGCTGTTCTAGCATAAGACATTAGAACAGAGAGCTGAGGAGAACTGAAACCTTCTGCACCAGTTAACATCCTTGCTATCTCTTCTTCAGTTGGAAGAAATTCTACGCTTCGGTTTAACAGCCCAGATTTTTCTAAACTGAGCAGTAACCTGTGGTGCTGCTCCAATCTCTCTTTAGCTTGCAAACACTCAAGAAGTAATGCTTTTGTTTCAATTGTGTTGTGGTTCTCAAGCACTTTGGATGCAACTTCATCCACCATACTTGCCAGTATTTCATTCCTTTTTTCTAAAGAAATACCCCCTGCTTTCATAGCTGAAACAAATGCAATCTTAATGTTAACTTCAAGGTCCGAACATATCACTCCGGCTGAATTATCAACAAAGTCTGCATTGATATATCCACCTTTTTCAGCATATTCTATTCTTCCAAACTGTGTACAACCAAGATTTCCACCTTCTATAAACATAGAAGCTCTAATATCTTTACCATTCACTCTTAACTCATCGTTTGCTTTGTCAACGACCATGCTATGATTTTCACTCTTTGCCTTAACAAACGTGCCAATTCCTCCATTCCATATGAAGTCCACTTTTGCTTTCAATAGATATCTAATCAAATCACTTGGAGGTAGCATATCTTCTGTTATATCAAAGCACTTTTTTATTTCTTGAGAAATGTTTACTTGCTTACTGCTACGCTCAAATACTCCTCCACCCTTAGAAATCAAATCTTTATTATAATCCATCCAAGTTGAAAATGGTAACTCAAAGAGACGTTTACGCTCTGTGAAACTCTTTTCTGCATCAGGGTTTGGGTCAACAAAAATATGCATATGGTTAAATGCGCCGATTAAATGTATATTTTTTTGAAAGCAGCATACCGTTTCCAAATAGATCGCCAGCCATATCTCCAATTCCAATAACAGTTGTATCCTGGTAAATATCCTTATTCATTTTCCAAAAATGCCTCTGTGCTGCAATCCATGCACCTCTGGCTGTAATACCCATTTTTTTGTTGATCATAACCTGCTGATCCACCAGATGCAAATGCATCGCCAAGCCAAAAATTGTATTCAGAGGCTATCTGGTTGGCATAATCAGAAAATGAAGCAGTGCCTTTATCTGCTGCAACTACCAAGTATGGATCGTCTTCATCATACCTAATCACATTCTCTGGTGGAATTATTTCACCATCAACCACGTTATCAGTAATATCAAGCATTCCTCTAATAAAACTCTTATAGCACTCAACACTTTTCTCTCTTAAAATATTCTTATCTTTATAAGCTTGCTTTATTACAAATCCACCCTTTGCACCAACAGGGACAATAACCGCATTTTTTGTCATCTGAGCTTTCATGAGCCCCAAAACTTCAGTGCGAAAATCTTCCGTCCTATCCGACCACCTTAAGCCACCACGGGCTAATTTCCCTCCTCTTAGATGTATTCCCTCAAAAAGGTTTGAATAAATATACAATTCGCGATACGGACGAGGATCAGGCAAACCATTTATTTTACTTGAGTCAAATTTTGTAGATAAATATGGTTTATCGTCTTGATAATAACTGGTCCTTAAAATAGCCATTATCAAGTTAAATATCGAGCGCAAAACGTAATCATGTGAAACATTGCTGATCTCTTTTAGAAGTTCCTCAATTTTTTCTCTGACAATGTCCGTAGTTTCTGCTCTATCAATGTCTATGTTAGGATCAAATCTTGCATGAAATAGTTGTATCAAATACTTTACTACTTTTGGATACTCTGAGACTACCTTTTGGATATATTCTGGGTTGTAGTTAAATGACGTCTGCTTTAGATAGGCACTTAGCGCTCTAATCAGAAGCACTTCCTTCCACTTGAGCCCAGCAATAATGATCAAACTATTGAAATAGTCATTTTTAATTTCCTTGCTAAACACTTTCGCAAGTGTTATTTCAAATTGCTCTTTTAGAGTAATGTTGTCTATTAATTCATCGACTCTTGACAACACAAAATGGTGTATCCATATTCCACCGTTAATTTCTATGTAATAGCCATTATGAGATAGAATTTTAGCTCCCAAATTCTTAGTGATCCTTAATATCTTCGATAATTCAAGGCCTCCATTGTTTGGAGTATAAACCTTTAATTGATAATTAAGATTATCACGAGTAAGTCTTAAATCGACCTCGCTAACTCCTTTCTTCCTCACTATCTCCAATTTTTTCATATCGTAATATGCGTCATGAGGTTCGAAACTCTCTTGATAGCTTATTGGAAATGCCTTGCAATAACGGATGAATATATCCTCAACAGTGCTAAAAGTATTGTATAAATTGTCTATAAAACGATCTTCCCACTTTTCTGTAATGTTTCTTAATTTGTTTTCGATACGCAAAACTTCATCATCAAGAACGCTAGCATTTTTGGTCTTTAGCACTACATGCAATTTCATCAAATCATATTCATTGATAATGTGATTGTTATAAATGTCTGAACTTCCTGCACTTGTCTCATCCTTCAATATGTCACGTATTTTGAACATTAGCCTAGCGCTAGCATAACGCATCGGTATCAGCACTATGCAACTAATAAAATCCCCGACTCTTCTTAAAAATAATCTGACTCTTGGCCTAATCGCAAGAGACATGATCGAAATGCAAATTTTAAATAATTCGTCTTCATTTGATTGGAATAATTCATCACAAGAGAACACTTGCAAAATAGAAATCAAAGCTTTATTGTTGTGGCCCCCGGTTACAAATCCTGCATTTTTTTCTATAACTTTAACTTTATCTTTTATTATTGGAATAGTTCGAATATCTTGGACCTCCGCTACAGAAGTAAATAGCCCGAAAAAACGCCGTTCCTTTACTACATTACCCTGGTCATCAAATTCTTTTACTCCTATACAATTCATGTATGTACGCCGATGGACTATTGAGATTAGATCTGATCTCAATATGTATAGGGAATCAAGGTTTGCAGAAGGAATCAACGTACTTTGACCTACTCTCATCAGTCCAAGGTCCTTTTTGCCATCACAGACGAGTTTTTCATCTTTACCAGCAATATATTCTTGATAACCTAGAAATACAAAATTATTACTCTTTAACCAAACTAGAAAATCTTTTTGCTCTTGATTTCGGTCTGGTGTCATTCCAGTGCGTGACACTGGAATCCACGTGTCCTTTTCCTGGATCACAGTATCAAGTACTGGGATGACAGAAAGACTTGCCTCATCAAGTTTCTTAAGCATTAAGTGCCAATCTTTCACAACACAATTAACTGCTTTCAGCGTTTTTTGTAGAGATTCTTTTAATGTATCAACAAAACTGTCACTTATACCTTTGATAATTACATATATAACTGACTCTTTTATTCCATTACTTTCTTCCAAAGGGTAAATCTCATCTATTAGGCCATCTTTTCTTTTAATGTTAATTATGCTGTTGCTGTAATAGCATATGGTTAAATCGTGCGACTTAATTTGTTATCTTAATCGTGGTAAAATCGCCTTCTATTCCTGGTATATCATCTATATTACTTACTACTAACTTACTTTCATCTTTCTCTTTTTGAGAAACAAAATTGTAAGCATCGTTTACAATATATAGCAAAAACTTATCATTGGCTTTTAGGTCGCTTTTATAAACAAAACTATAAATTGTGTAGTATAATTAAAAAATAATAAAAATATAATGGTTATATTTGTGTAGTGTAATTTAAA
>NZ_AWUH01000169.1:0-11416 GCF_000689175.1 Wolbachia endosymbiont of Glossina morsitans morsitans
TTTTTAAAAGTAGAGTATATGTCAAAACTCTTGCCAGAATTCTGCGAAATTTTGATATTAAATTTGTCACTTTTTCTCTCAATAACATCAAGATCTTTATATTTTTTATCAGCTTTTATATGCTTGACAACACTATCGAAGGCCTTTTGTATCTCCAAATTTTCACTAGCATAGGTAACAGAAGACCTCCATAAAATCACAACGCAAATTAACATGCAGATAAACATAGGTCCTAGTGTTGTGGCATTGGCTGCAGCGTGTAACCAGTAAACCTTATTTCTTTGAGCTATGCGTAACACATTACAAATTCATAAATGCTAAATTACCTATCTCATACAATAATAAAGATATTATTAATTAGCGGGACGAACATGCTGTGTAGCTTTTCAGAATGCATTTATCTTTTGTCTTCCATATTTCGCTTTATTTCCACAAAAATGCTTCAATTTATCTTAACATTTTGTCAACTACCTTTGTAGATTTAAAAGGGCATTTTAACATATTCCATATGGCTGCCAGTTGCACCCCTCACATGCGTACTCGAATTTCTTTAAAGACATTTTCTCCCTAATCTTTTTTACTGCCTCATTCCAAGTCAAAGTATCGCCAATTTTAATTCCTAAAATTTCCATATGCCTTCTATCTGGGTCTAAAACTTTAGCTTGTGTGGTGCATTTACCTTGTTCAGTCTGATTTGGACAAGCACTACAGATATTATCAAGGTTACCAACTACTTCGATTTGAGTACTAATTACTTTGCTTGCTATCCTTTTATAATTTTCTACAAAACCCTGAGAATACCCATATCCCCGAAACGCGAGGGTGCACATGAAATGATGAGGGCGGAATTTTATCATTTTTTCAAATATTGCAAAGCTGCTACAAGTAGAAAAATTTTTACCAAACCAGGAAGGATAAATGGTAAAACACCCACCATTATTGCTTGTCCCAGACCCAAGCAAACAGCAAGCCAACTAACACCACAAATAAAGATTACAACTGTACCAGCCAGACAACTTAAAGAATTACACACAAATGATTTATATTTAGAGTTCAGTAATTCATTTACTTTGCTCATTACCATGACAGCAGCTAAACAGCCAATTAAATATCCACCGGTTGGTCCAAGAAGAGCGTGATAACCACCAGAAAAATTCGCAAGAACAGGCAATCCTGCTGCACCAAGTGATAGATATGTAAGCACAGAATAGAATGCTGTTCTGCGGTTAAATTTAAGCCCAATAAGCATTACTCCTAAAGTTTGCAATGTGATAGGCACAGGCTGCAATGGTATACTTATTTGAGCCATCAAGAATAAAAGTAAAACGCAAGACAATATTTCAGCCAGTGTTGATCTGCTGCTAGACTGTGTTATAAACATACCTTCCCAATAAAAATAACTTATTAAGTGTAATATATGTTGTATGAGAGGTTTTGCAATTTAAATTTTGCTTATATTGTGCTACAATGAATTATTTATGCACTATTAAATTAAAAATGATAAGTAAACAAGATCTATTATCGTTGATGAAAGCAAGACACAGCGGACGTTCATACGATCCTACAAGAGCAATATCTCAGGAAGACATGGATATTTTAATGGAAGCTGTAAGGCTGACTCCCTCATGTTTTGGTGATGAACCTTGGAGATGTGTGATATGCAACAAACAGAACAATCAAAGCGCATGGGAAAAGCTGCTAAATTGCCTTGATGAATCTAATCAAAAATGGGCAAAAGATGCACAAGTGTTAATCATATCTTTAAGTGCTAAAAACTTCCGTAAACAAGGTAAAGGAGAAAATCTTTGGGCTAATCATGATACTGGTGCAGCAAATTATGGACTTATGTTACAAGCTGCAGTTATGAACTTAATGGCCCATCAAATGGGTGGATTTGATAGAGATAAAATAGTGAAAGAGTTCAATATACCCAATGACTTTAACGTAATGTCAGTGATAGCGGTTGGTTACGAAGAAGAGGGTGCTGAAACAAGTAAGAAGAAAAGAAGACCAATAGAAGAAATATTTTTTTATGATGAGTGGCCAAAATTCTGAAAATTTTATCAAAATGCACGGCACTGGTAACAATTTCGTTATCATAGACTCACGTTCAACAAACAATTTAGACTGGAACCATAGACAATTTGCTGATCAAAGCAGTTGTGATCAAGTGATAATTATAACAATGTCTAATGCTGCAGACTGTTTTATGCATATCTATAATGCTGATGGCAGTCGAGCTGAAATGTGCGGAAACGCAGCACGCTGTGTTGGATATTTGATAATGTCAGAAAAAGGTGCTGAATACTCCATTATTGAGCTAACAAGCAAACGCATTTTAGAGTGTTTTAAAGTGGGTGATAAATCCATAAAGGTTAACATGGGTAAACCTTTGCTAAAATGGCATGAAATTCCCTTGTCTACTGAGTGTGACACTCTTCACTTACCTATAGAGCTTGAAATGCTAAAAGATCCTGTTGCAGTAAATATTGGCAATCCTCACATAGTTTTTTTTGTTGATAACATAAGTGAAATACCATTGCGAAATTTAGGACCAAAGCTAGAAAATCACGCATTATTTCCTCGGAAAATTAATGTTAGTATTGCACAAGTTGAAAAGTCTGGAGAAATAGCTTTAAGAGTTTGGGAAAGAGGTACAGGCATTACTGCATCATGCGGTAGTGCAGCCTGTGCAGCACTTGTTGCATCCACACTACGTGGATATCTGGTTGCCCAACAGACTTCAGTAAATTTACCAGGAGGCAAGTTATTAATCGAATGGGCAAATAACGTATTCATGACCGGTGATATAGGGTTTTTGTGACCCTAATTCTAGTGATGCATTACTTCCAATACCTTCTTACCAATTACTGCAGGGGTTTCAGCAATTGCAACTCCAGCGCTCCGCATAACTTCTAGTTTTGCACCAGCACTTCCACCGCTGGAAGAGATGATTGCTCCAGCGTGTCCCATACGTCTTCCTGGAGGTGCCGTTTGGCCTGCTACAAAACCAACGATTGGCTTTTTAGTTTTTTCTGTTTTTACAAAATGTGATACATCTTCTTCTTCGTTTCCACCTATTTCACCAATAACTACAATACCATGAGTATCGTCATCTTTTAAAAAGAGCTCCATACAGTCAACAAATGTCATACCATGAACTGGATCTCCCCCAATTCCGATACATGTGGATTGACCAAGACCAACAGCGGTTGTTTGTGCTACTGCCTCGTAAGTTAAAGTTCCGGAGCGAGACATAATTCCTATGTGTCCACGCCTATGGATATGGCCAGGCATAATTCCTATTTTGCATTCTTCAGGTGTAATAATTCCCGGGCAGTTGGGACCAATCAATCGACTTTTTGAGCCGATAAGCGCACGCTTAACTTTCACCATATCAAGTATAGGAATGCCCTCTGTAATACAAATTATCAATTCTATTTTTGCATCTATTGCCTCAAGTATTGCAGCAGCAGCAAATTTAGCAGGTACATATATAACTGTAGCATTTGCACCGGTTTTTTCTTTGGCTTCTGCTACAGTATTAAAAACCGGTAAATTAAGGTGAGTGCTCCCACCCTTTCCAGGAGTTACACCTCCCACCATTTTCGTTCCGTAATCAATTGCTTGCTCTGAATGAAATGTGCCTTGTGCACCAGTAAAACCCTGGCATATTAATCTTGTATCTTTGTTTACTAAAACGGACATGCTTTATTTTACCTCTTTTACTATCTTTTGCGCAGCTTCATCTAGCTCATCTGCAGCAATAATATTTAATCCTGACTCTTCTAAAATTTTTTTTCCTTCCTCAAAATTAGTACCTGATAATCTAACCACTAGAGGAACTTTAATGCTCATTTCTTTTGCAGCCGCAACAATTCCACTTGCGATAATATCGCAACGCATTATACCACCAAATATGTTAACCAGAATTCCTTTTACGTTGCTATCAGACAATATGATTTTAAATGCTTCAGTTACAGTTTCTTTACTCGCTCCACCACCAACATCCAAAAAGTTAGCAGGCTCTGCTCCGTAGTATTTTATTATATCCATTGTTGCCATAGCAAGACCTGCACCATTTACCATGCAACCAATACTGCCATCCATTTTGATGTAACTGAGCCCATACTTTGAAGCCTCTATCTCTTCTTTCACTTCCTCATCATAATCACGAAGTTCCATAATTTCTGGGTGACGATATAAAGCATTATCATCGAAATTAATTTTTGCATCGAGCGCAATAAAATCTCCAGAATTTGTTTTAACCAGTGGATTAATTTCAATTTGGCTCGCATCAGTTGCAATAAACGCATCATATATTTTTTTTGCAATGTTCGATATCTTTTCTATTTGTTCTGGACTCAAATGAAAACTGCTGCTTAACTTGCTGCTATCAAAACTTGTAGCAGGATCAATATCAAATTTCACAATTTTTGCAGGAGAATTTTTTGCCACTTCTTCGATGTCCATTCCACCTTCTGAGGAAAATATGAATACTGGCCTACTGAGCTTCGGGTCGATTGCCAGGCTTAAATAATACTCTTTCTTAATGCTTGAGGCTTCTTCAACGTACACTTTTCTTACTTGCTGCCCGCTTGGCCCTGTTTGATGAGTAACTAAAGTCATACCAATCATGTCCTTTACAAACTGTTGAGCTTCTTCAACTGACTTTGCTAGCTTTACGCCACCGGCTTTACCCCTACCACCTGCATGAATTTGAGCTTTAACTACAAACACGTCAGATTTTAATTGACTTACTTGAGTCTTTACTTCTTCTGCAGATGTAGCAACAAAACCTTTTGGCACTGGGACATTAAATTTATGCAAAACTTCTTTCGCTTGATATTCGTGAATATTCATAAAATAACCAATGATAAACTATTAACTTGAGTACAAACTACCAACCATAACGTTGCCTTCTGCACTCTTGTTGGTACCTCTTTTTTTTAGCTTCAGCTTTCTTTTTAGCTCTTTTTTCTGATTTTTTTTCATGATATTGTTTTTTATTTTCAACCCTCTTCCTTCCTTTTGAATTGTTTTTTTCAATACTGGAAGAGCTCTGTCTACATCACCATAATGGACTGATACTTCTATCAACTCTATACCTCCTTCGGTAATCATTTCAAAATCTACCTATAAATTAGAAAATTAACATTGTCAATTATTTTATAAACTTGAGCGTTAAAATGTAATATGCCATAATTTACATGGTAAATAATGTCATTCCAGTGTCAGCTACTTGCTTACTGATGGAGATTGCTCTTATGTTACAGCGTTCTTACAATTATACTAACATCGGGGCGGAGAGATTTGAACTCCCGACCCTTTGGTCCCAAACCAAATGCGCTACCAGGCTGCGCTACGCCCCGACTTCTTTACTCAGAGTATCAATAACTCAGGCAAAATGCAAGATTCATTTGTTTACTTTAGAAAAAATATAATATGAGATTTAATATTATCTTAGAATATGTTTTTATTAGCTCCTCTTTAACAACAGACTGCTTCGTAGAAAGTCTACAGGGTTTTTGTGCGCGCAACACTGAACCAGATTTCTTTATGACCAAAACCTTAGGCATATTTAAAAATCTAGCTACACCAATTGGTGAAAGTGAGTGCAGCAACTACAGCAGTATCGACCCTTAAAATTCTTTTTCCTAGACTCAATTTTTGACAAAACTTATCGGCAAGATCAAGTTCATAAGATGAAAAACCACCTTCAGGACCAACAATAATAGCAACATTTTTTTTGCCTTTCAGCACTTTGTCAGCTTTACCTGTTTCATCACACAAAACAAAATTTTTACTTTGGGAATCAGGTAACTCACAAAAGTTAATAGGAGGCAAAATCTCTGGTATACTTATCCTACCTGATTGTTCCGCTGCTTCGATTGCTTGTAATTTTGCTCTACTTAGGTTAATATTTTTTACCACTGTACGTTCTGTTGAAATAAATTGAATGCAGATTACTCCCATTTCAGTTGCCTGTCTTACTATGTTGTTCAAAGCAGCACTTTTTACCATGGCACAATACAGGCACAAATTTTCCTCATATTGCTGTTGTTTAGTGCATTCTTTGGGTGTAACTTCTGTCAATTTACGCGATATATTAACTACTTCTCCTAACCATTCTCCATCTTTTCCATTAAAAAGAGAAAGATTATCATACTTCTTAAGCCGCATTACATTGCAAATATAGTGACTTTGTTGTGGATTAAGTGCTAAACTCACGCCTTGTGATAAAGCTTCTTCAACATAGAGCCTAATTTTTCCCATTCAAAACTTTAATTATATTCTACTTGAGTGACTCTTACGGGATTTGAACCCGTGTTACCACCGTGAAAGGGTGGTGTCCTAACCACTAGACGAAAGAGTCAACTTGAATCTAACTAGGTTATATCGATTACATATATAAAGTCAATTCAATTATTTTGAATCACATAGTTAGAGGGATATATCAGTAATCTTATATCGACAGCCTCCTATTACTCCATGCTCAATACTCACTGAACCTATCTCAGATTTAGGAGCTAATTCTAATTGTTGTTCAACTTTTGTATCGGAATCATAGCCAGAATCGTAGCCAGAATCTCTACGCTCATATTTCTGCCTTATTTCTTCTACACTAAAGCCAGCCTTGGCCTTAATTTTTTGATCATTAGTCTGTTGCTGACTTATCGACTTATTAGCACTTAGCTCATTTAGCTTCACTTGCCAATCATTCACTTTATCTTGTACTAACCCATGGCAAGTTCCAGAATTAGCTTTTATGTCTTTTGCTTTTCTTTCTGCTCTTTTCTTGGACAAATCTACCCTAGCATAAATAGGTTCTGACGACTGTTCTGGCTCTTTCTGTTTTAGGCTAGTAGGCTTTTTTTGTTCTGAAAGATCATCTATAGTGCAATAAATAGGTTCTTCTGATATACTCAAATAACCACTATCTTCCAATGATAAATTTTCAGTGGATTTTTTATGTGAATCATATATTTCAGCATAAATAGATTCTTCTGATACACTCAAATAACCATTCTCCCCTAATGAGTTACTAACCTTAGCATCATACACCTCAGCGTAAATTGGCTCTTTTGAAGGCAAAGCATCATAATTAGTGCTCTTTGGCTTATACTCAAAAGTTCTAGAAGGTTTTTGAGGTGGTATTACATTGTTGTTCACCTCAGCGTACATAGTTATTGGCTCATATTCAGAGGTTCTAGGAGGTTTTTGTTGTATAGCTTCAACATTCAAATCATCTGTAGAATAATACTCTACGCCTTTTCCTAGTAAAAAGGAAACTGTTGGGTGAAGAATTATCTCTGCTGGTAAGTTTTTCTCACTATCCAATTTTAGATTTTTTGATTCTGCTAAACTCTCAATAACACGAATTATAACATTCTTTCCATTCTCATCTATTGAGTGGATATCAGCTCCACGATTAATCAGCAATTCCATTATTTTGTGATCTGTAGCATGTCCTAAAGCCTGATTTAAAGCTTGATTATTATTTATATCAAATGATCCTGTATTCTTGAGAGACATAGTCTTTGAAAAGAATTTTCTAAAACTATTTAATGCATCATAGAGAATTAGAGTCAGTTTAACACCTTTTATGTCATTGTTTTTGACAGATTTAATTAAAAAATTATCTATTATGCCCATGATTATACCCCCTATATAAAAGCTCACTACCATGGTACAATTTTAAACTATGATGATTTATTTTCTACTAATAGCAGCTCTCTATAACCACTTAACAAGTGGTGGCATTGACATCATAATTGCATCTGGATTGCCGTCAGTCATTAAACCAAACCTTGTGCCACGATCGTATAACAGATTGAATTCTACATATCTGCCACGTTTTATTAATTGATTTTCTCGTTGTTCTTTTGTCCAAGATTTTTGCGTATGTTTACGTATGACGTGCGAATAAATTTCCAAAAAGGCCTCACCTACTGCTTTTGTGAACTCAAAGTCGTTTCCCCAGTTGCCAGAACTCAGATTATCATAGAAAATGCCACCAATGCCACGCGGCTCTTTTCTGTGTTGTAAGAAAAAATAGTTGTCACATTGCTCTTTAAATTTTGGATAATATCCGGTGTCAAATCTATCACATGTCATTTTGATTGATTCATGAATATACTTGCAATCTTCTTCATTTTTATATATTGGCGTAAAATCCATTCCTCCACCAAACCATTGTTTTGAAGTATATATCAGCCTTGTGTTCATATGTGCTGCAGGGATAAGGGGCGATTGCATATGAGACACTAAAGATATACCGCTTGCCCAAAACTCTCCGTTACTTTCACTTGCACCAGGAATCTCATTAATGGCTGAATCTGCAAATTTTCCGTGTACTTTTGAAACGTTTACTCCAACTTTTTCAAAAACATTACCAAAAATAATTGTAGATTCACCACCTCCACCACCTGGGCGATCCCACTTTCTCTTTTCGATCTTTGGCTCTGCGGATGATTGTTTTTCAATTAATAAGAAAGATTCTATAATCTTATCTCTTAGTGCACAGAACCATTCAAATGCTTGTGTTTTTTGTTTTTCCATAATATCCTCTTACTAGCTTATTAACATTGTTATATCTGATATTTAAGGAACTTAATTAGATTTGGATGGTAATTATCTATCAAAGACGTTAATAAATCTATAATAATTAAATCAATATAATAAAACATTTTCGTGTGTACAACAATGCCAAGTAACAATAATGAATAAAAGATACATAGATAACAAAAAAGAGAACAGGGTTGACTTCATACTAAGAAATTATGGAATGTCAATTGTTGCGATGGCAGTTATTATGCTCTTACCTTCAGTAGCAATATCGATACTCCACTTTTTTGATATATATAGTCAGCATATTAATATAGGGATTAATTTATTAGTTGGCATTCTAACAACTCTCTTTATGATATATAATGTAAAACGCTACAGATACCTACTTAACACTATAGAATTTCAAAATGCAATATTTGCAAATGCACTAAATCATAATACAGAATTTTGCCTTATTTTACATAAAGATGAAGGTATTATTTATGCTGATGCAAGGTTCTACGAAAGGTTTAAAGATCATATAATAGATAATGACATTACGTTAGGCAAGATTCTTGAAATAGGAGATGTTTCAGAAGCAGACAAAAAAGTACTCTATCATGCACTAAAAAATAACTCTTCTGTACAGGTATACATTTCCTTAAACAAGAAGAATAGAGTATCTAAATTTCTTTTGCTCTTTGAGCCGATACCAAATAATCCCCAAATTGCTATAAATAGTAATAAGATTTTAAATTTATCATTAGTGCCAATAGCAAGGCCAGATGGGTATTTTGTATTAAAAGCAACACAGATAAACAAGGAGCAGATATATGAAGAGTTAATAGAAAAACACAGCATAGGAACTTACATTGCAAATGCCAAAGGGGTGATTTTATCTGTAAATAAAAGATTTTTAGACATATTTGAACTAAAAAAACTGGAAAAAGGTAGCTCAATCAGTGATTTTATATCTCAATCTAAATATAACAATACAACAACCGATAATGAAATTTTGTTTTTTACTATAAGTGGTATTCCATTCAAGGCTTATATGAGCACTGCTATATTTTGTGATAAATACAACCATAGCTATATATATGGCTTTATAACACCAACCGAATCAAATATTGTTGATTATCAATTACACCCTTGTTTTGCAAATTCATCAATTGCTATTGCACAATGTGACATAAACGGCAACTTTGTAAAGAAAAATACGGCACTAATAAAGCTTGCAGGGTCAGATAATAATTCAATCTTTACGTTGATATTGGATAGTTATCATGTGAAAATACGTGAATATTTTTCGAGTAATAGCAATAAATAATGCGTCTTTTGATGTACAGCTCAACGGCGGTAATAACATAAAAATATATTTCAATAAGTTTCTTCATAATAAAATGATCTTCATACTTTGTTATTTTATTGACAATACTGAACACAAAAACCTAGAGATAAAGCTTGAGCATTATCAAAAGATGCAAGCTATAGGGCAGTTAGCAGGTGGTATTGCGCATGATTTCAACAATATATTGACTGGGATAATAGGATTTTGCGATTTGCTTTTACTCCAGCATTCAGCTGGTGATCCATCTTTTGGAGATATAATACAGATACAGCAAAATGCAAAGCGTGGATCAAATTTAGTAAGACAATTGCTTGCTTTTTCAAGAAGACAGACCTTGCAGCCAAAAATTATTGATGTAAATAGAACTATAGCTAATCTTTATGAAATGATAAAAAGATTAATAGGTGAAAATATAAAATTTAACATTTATTATGGTAGAGACTTGGGTGCTGTTAGTGCTGATCAAGGGCAATTAGAGCAAGTTATACTTAACTTAGCAGTCAATGCTAGTGCTGCTATGGAAAAGGGCGGGGAATTAACTATACGAACCTTTAATCAAAAGATTGACTCATTAAATTCTACATCTCAGGATATGTTTTCTCCAGACAAGGAAACGATCGAACATGGAAGTTATGTTGTGATTGAAGTAATTGATACTGGATGTGGAATGACAAGTGATACAATTGGAAAGGTATTTGACCCATTTTTTTCTACCAAAGATATTACCTCTGGTACAGGTCTTGGCCTCTCTACTGTATATGGCATTATTAAACAAACTGAAGGATACATCTATGTTGCTAGCAAAGTAAATCATGGAACTAAATTTAGCATATTTTTGCCCATGGTTTACATATCAGATGAAAATCTGAGAGAGGAAGATAGTGAAGAAATAGAAAGACCGGTAGTAAGTGAAATTAAAGGTAATGGTATAATTTTATTGATTGAAGATGAAGATTCAGTAAGGGAATTCATTGCTAAAGCACTAAAAAGGAAAGGATTTGATGTAATAGAAGCAAGCATAGGCAGCGAGGCGCTAGAAATAATCAGTAAAAAAAGTCAACACATAGATCTTATAATCACTGATGTAATCATGCCAGAGGTGAGCGGCCCAGAAATAGTTAAAGAAGCATTGATCCATAGGCCAAATATCAACGTTATTTTTATTTCTGGGTATGCAGAAGATGCTTTTTTAAAGAGTGATGACATCAATATAGAAGATTTTCACTTTTTGCCAAAACCATTCACTCTGAATGAATTAGGAAACAAGGTTCAAAGTGTGTTACACAAAGCAAAAAAGACAGTCTAATTTTAGTGTGGTTAACAACAAAAAAATTTTCTAATGCAAAAGTTTCTTGCATATATACAATAGAATTATTTTATACATAAGATAAAAGGCGTGAGCAAGATTATTGCAATAGTAAATCAAAAGGGTGGAGTTGGCAAAACCACAACTAGTATAAATTTATCGACAGCCTTTGCTGCTGTGGGAAAAAGCACTTTTATTGGTAGATCTTG
>NZ_AWUH01000170.1:0-7692 GCF_000689175.1 Wolbachia endosymbiont of Glossina morsitans morsitans
GAGGAAGAAGAAGAGGAGGAAGAAGAAGAGGAGGAAGAAGAAGAGGAGGAGGAAGATTCAAATCAATCACAGAGAGAGCAAGACATCAATGGAGAAAAAGGAGCTGATGTACAAGACAAAGGTGTAAATCCTGTTGCTCCCACAGAACCTGCACAAACAGAAGAACAGCCGGGCTCTTTTTTTGGTAGTTTGTTTAGTATACTTATGAAGCCTTTTTCATTAGTTGCATCATTTTTTGGTGGTTTTTTTTCATGGTTGTTTGGGTCTGACACTGATCAATCTACATCACAAACCGATGCTGATGTTTCTTTACTTAAACCATCAAACGTAAAAAAGACTGATGAATCTGATATTCCCTTACCTACATCCAATCCATTAGACAAAGAAAATAACAATAATTATGATGCAATGAAAAGCCATGATGGGGTTATAGAGTAACGCAAGAGGTCTACTGAATATAAACCAGTTTCTCACACACACATTTTACTACGTGATCAGCACTGATATTAAAATGCTCATAGAGTGTTTTATAAGGTGCTGATTCTCCGAAGCTTTTCATGCCAATAAATATACCGTTTGAACCTATGTATTTATGCCAACCCATTTCACTTCCGGCTTCAATTGCAACTTTAATGCTGTCATTATTTAATATTGCCGCTTTATATTCATCGCTTTGCTCATCAAAAAGCCTCCAGCATGGCATAGAAACAATCCTTGTACCTATACCCTTTTCCTGCAATTTCTCCCTTGCTTCAACTGCAATTTCAACCTCGGACCCCGTAGCAAATATCGTCACTTTTAATTTTTTTGAACATTCACACAAAATATATGCACCAAACTTCGATAAATTAGCAGATTGATCGATATCAGAGTAGAACTTGCGCATGTAACTTACGTTTTGCCTTGAGAGCGCAAACAGTGCTGGAGATTCTTTCTTTTCGAGTGCAATGCTAACACACTCCAGAGTTTCAACTGCATCGGCTGGCCTAAAAACATATAGATTTGGTATAGCACGCAAAGAGGCTAAATGCTCCATTGGCTGATGAGTTGGGCCATCTTCTCCCACTCCAATTGAGTCGTGAGTCATGACATACATAACCTGCTGCTTCATCAGAGCTGAAAGACGTATAGCAGGACGACAATAGTCGGAAAATACCAAAAAAGTGCCGCCATAAGGAAGAATCGCGCCGTGAAGTGCCATACCATTCATACATGCTGCCATAGCGTGCTCTCTCACTCCATAGTGGACATAAGAGCCACTATAATTATTGCTATTTATTACCTGCATGTGCTGATATTTAGTGCAATTTGACCCAGTAAGATCAGCAGAACCGCCGATTAATTCCGGCATAGACTCAGTTAAAAGTTCCATTACTCTGCCGAAAGAAGATCGAGTAGCTTCGTTTGGCATTAGCTCACATATTTGTTTCTTCAGGTCAGCTAAAACACCAGCGATATTATCTGGTAGATGTTTATCTAACCGTCTTTGAAGTTCTGCATGATACCCTGTCATCCCAGTACTCTCTCTTGTCATCCCAGTGCTTGACACTGGGATCCATTCTTTTTCTTCTTTCCTGGTCACGCGCTGGAATGACATCGTGTAGTTTTGTTTTGCTCTCTCAACAGTTTTCTTCCAGGCATTTTTCACATCTTCTGGTACATGGAATGGTTCATAATTCCAGTTTAATTTCCCTCTCATCTGTTTTATGTCTTCCTCCGAAAAAGCACCACTGTGAGCAGAGGATGTGCCAGCACGGCTTGAAAATTTTCCGATAATAGTTTTGCAGCAGATCATTGTAGGTTTACCAGACTTTTTTGCTTGCTCTATTGCAAAGGATATGGCATCAAAATCGTGGCCATCAATTTTGTCAACATTCCATCCATACGCTAAGAAGCGTTTCTCTACATCATCAGAGCAGGAAAGGCAAGTAGCGCCATCTATAGAGATATCATTATCATCAAAAAGAGCTATGAGCTTATTCAATTTAAGATGCCCAGCAAGTGATGCTACCTCATGGCTTATTCCTTCCATAAGACAGCCATCCCCTAGGTCATCACGTAAGTGTAGTGATTGATTCTGAATTGCTTTTTAAGGATTGATTCAGCAAGTGCCATGACCCAACAGCAGCGGCAAACCCCTGACCGAGCGGGCCTGTTGTTGCCTCTACCCCGGAATTCAAGCCGAACTCTGGATGACCTGGGGTCTTGGATCCCATTTGCCTGAAGTTTTTTAGCTCATCTATGCTAATATAACCCGTCAAATATAATATTGAATATAGTAACATTGACCCATGGCCGTTTGATAAAACAAAGCGATCTCTATTGAACCATTTAGAATCATCAGGATTATGATTCAGATATTTAGCAAACAAAACAGTTGCAACATCTGCCATGCCAAGTGGCATACCTGGGTGTCCAGAGTTTGCTTTTTGTACTGCATCAATTGATAAAAAACGGATGGCGTTTGCCATAGATTTTAAATGTGAATGATTCATGTGTTAATAGAAAAACTTAAAAATGAAGTATAAAAGATTATATCAGCAAAAACAAGTTGACACTGAGTGCTAAAATCCTTAATAATCCAAAGTTAAATCGTGAGAGTTTTTATATGACAACTGTTATCACTAGAAAGTATAGGATTAGCCGTAGACTTGGTGTAAATTTATGGGGTAGAGCTAAAGACCCAGTAAACAAAAGGAAATACCCTCCAGGTCAACATGGTATTCTTGGATTCAAGAAGTTATCCGACTTTGGTAAGCAGTTTGCTGCGCATAAGAAATTTAAGTTTTACTATGCGATTTCAAGTAAGCAGCTCAGACGTACATTTTTAGATGCTTATAACAGAAAGGGTTATACGGCTGATAATTTTATCGGTATCTTAGAATCGAGATTAAGTTCTGTTTTATACCACTCTGGTCTTGTTCCAACAATTTACTCAGCAAGGCAGCTCATATCTCACAAGCACGTTACAGTTAATGATAAGGTGGTTAACATATCGAGTTATCGAGTGAAGCCAGGTGATATAATAAAAATAAGAGAAAGGGCAGCAAAAATCCCTGTAGTAGTAGAGGCTGAACAAAAACAAGAGCGCAAGGCTCCGGATTATTTAGAAGCAGATAGTAAAGAGCATTCAGTGAAGTATTTGAGGTCACCTCAATATTCTGAGGTTCCTTATTCAGCAGACATGGAAGTCAATTTAGTAGTAGAGTTTTACTCTAGATAGATAAAAAAAGACCCGTGTGGCGGAATCGGTAGACGCAGCGGACTTAAAATCCGTGGGTCTTGCGACCTTGGGAGTTCAAGTCTCCCCATGGGCACCAATTTAACTTAGCAGATAAATACAAAAAAGTATGAAATGGCTTGATATAGAAGATATTGTGGAAGCTCTGGAGGAAAAATTTCCAAATGAGAATATAATTAGTATCAGATTCACTGAGCTTAAAAAAAAGGTCTTGAGTTTAGAGGAATTTGATGATGATGAAAAACGCTGTAACGAAAAAATACTCGAAGCTATTCAAGCAGCTTGGAATGAAGAAAGATTGACCGTATAGCAATAAACCATACGCAAACGTGATTTGTATTACAATTTGCATATTGATTATGCTATTTTTTAGATCTAGCCTGGCAAGTTAATAATAATTTAACTATTTACAATTAAAACAGCTATAAGGTTAATTATGAGGCAAAGATGACAGCACAAAATTTGGTAAATGGAACGATCTTGGCAAGTGCTACGTTGAGATAAGTTTTGCATAAAAATACTGCTTTTACGGTGTGAGGCCAGAGGGTAGAGACTTTGTAAAGCAGTTAGAAGGTTGTCATCTAAGTAGCGTGACCAGAGCTAGATTCCGCGAACGCGCCGCGGAATGACGACTATGCAATATGCGTTGCGGAGTGACGATTATGGTCATACCGTCACGGTATCTCACAAACATGTAGCAGTAATGACAAAATCTCAAGTTATATGTATACTTTTATATTATCTACCTACTAAAAAACAGAAAAATGCTCAAACGTAGCGGTCCAAAAAAATTAAAGTCTATAATTGAAAATTATGCATTAAAATGCATGAAAAATAAGATTAGCAAAAATGAAATACGTCTGATTTTAAACTGGCAAAATATAGTAGGGAAAGAAATAGCAGAGTGTACAAAACCAAAAAAGATCTCATATGCACAGAATATAAATTCTGGTGTGTTGCATCTGGTAGTAACAAATGGCAGTAAAGCATTGGAAATTCAGCATATGATTTCTCTTATAATAGAAAAAATTACGATATTTTTTGGCTATAAAGCAGTATATGGTATAAAAATTAAGCAAGAGAGTATTGACTATTTGACTATATAAGGTAATCTAAGTACATAGAATAATTTGGTATATTGAAGTGAGTAGAGTTTGTGAATTAACAAATAGAAAAAAGTCTTTTGGTAATAAGGTATCACATTCAAATCGTAAAACAAAGCGTACCTTTCTTTTAAATTTACATAAGGTTACGTTGACAAGTAATATATTGAATAAAAAGTTTAGATTTCGTGTAGCAACAAGAACTTTGAGAACTATAGATTACAAAGGTGATTTGGATGCTTTTTTGCTCAACACAAGAACGATTAAACTAAGTGAGAAAGCGCAGAAGATAAAAAGAAGGTTGAAAAAAGTTTTAGTAAAGCAAGAGGTAGAGTTAGCCGTTTCAGATGCATAGTAAGCCTCCATGGCTTAGAGCAAAAGCTCCGACCGGTGAAGTATTCAATGAAACCTTAAACATCGTTAAACTGCATAACTTACATACGGTATGTGAAGAAGCTGCATGTCCAAATATTGGTGAATGTTGGAATAAACGTCATGCTACTGTGATGATTCTCGGTTCTGTTTGCACTCGTGCTTGTGCATTTTGCAACGTTGCAACTGGCATTCCTGATAAACTAGACCCTCATGAACCAGAAAATTTAGCAAAAGCAATAAAAAAGTTAAACTTAAAACATGTTGTCATTACTTCTGTTGATCGTGATGATTTACCAGATGGTGGCGCAAATCAGTTTATACAGTGCATAGAAGAAATTGGAAAGATAACTTCAGAAACAACAATAGAGATTTTAACTCCTGATTTTTTAAATAAGAAAGGAGCATTTGAAGCCATTGCTGTTGCATCACCTGATGTCTATAACCACAATATTGAAACAGTGCCGAGATTGTATGCAAAAATAAGACCACGAGCTCGCTATTTTCATTCACTATATTTGTTGAAGATGGTAAAGCAGATTAATCCAAAAGTTTTCACAAAGTCAGGGCTTATGGTTGGTCTTGGAGAAACAAAAGAGGAAATACTTCAGGTTATGGACGATTTGCGCAGTGCTGAGGTTGATTTTATTACAATTGGTTAATATCTACAACCAACTCCAAAACATGCAAAACTTGATAGGTATGTTACCCCAGAAGAGTTTGAGCATTATAAATATATTGCTTACTCCAAAGGTTTCTTAGTGGTTGCATCAAGCCCACTGACTAGGTCATCATACCACGCTGAAGAAGATTTTAACAGGCTCAAGGCCTGTCGTTGACATTTGTGGTAATTCAAATTAATTTTTACTAATTATAAGGGAGTTGAGCGACTTTACGTAATGTCTACTATAAAAATCAAGAAGAAATCACAATTAGTTAAAGAGGTATTCGATTCCGTGGCAAGTCGCTACGACACCATGAATGATATAATGAGCCTCGGAATGCACAGATTATGGAAAGATAAGATGGTAAATAGTGCATTTTACAAAAAACTCTAAGGTTTTAGATGTTGCTGGAGGAACTGGAGATATAGCAATAAGAATAGTAAGAAAAGAGCCAAGTGCTAAGGTTACAGTATGCGATATAAATCAAAACATGCTAAACAGAGGACGTGATAAAGCTATAAATTCAAACCAAATTAATTTTGATTGGGTATGTGCAAGTGCAGGAAGTTTACCATGTGAAGACTCCGAATTTGATTATTGCACAATAGCTTTTGGCATTCGAAATGTTTCTGACCGCAAGAAGGCTTTAAATGAGGCGCACAGGGTATTAAAACCACATGGGAAATTTATCTGCTTAGAATTTGCCCCTATGCACTATCAAAATGAGATATTTACCGAACTTTATGACTTATATTCATTTAAAGTAATTCCTAAAATTGGCAGCATAGTTGCTAAAGACAAGAGTTCTTATGAATATTTAGTGAAGAGCATCAGAGAATTTTCAACTCAGGCTGATTTTAAAATGGAAATTGAAGAGGTAGGCTTTAAGAATGTTGAGTTTCATAATATGAGCTATGGAATAGTGGCATTACACATTGGAACAAAATGAATATTAAACTCTGGTATAGAACGCTGAATTATTATCTCATCCTTCCAGTGTTTTTTTTGCTCACTATAAGTTTCATTCTTGTTTATTCAGCAAGCCCTGTAATTGCGCAGCGTCTTTCTTTACCACAAGATTATTTTATACGGCGTCACACAATTTATATAGTCCTGTCACTAATTACCTTGGTGACATTTTCTTTTCTCAACACAAGAACTATACTTAACCTCTCATTCGCAGGTTTCGCTTTATTTACTATTCTAGTAGCAACTGCGATAATACTTGGTATAGAGGTAAAAGGTGCGAAACGATGGTTACATATTGTCAAAATTTCAGTTCAACCATCTGAGTTCGTAAGGCCATTTTTTTCTGTTGTTATAGCTAGTATCTTGGCCAGCGAAATGAAGTTTAAAATACACATATCAATCATAATATTTCTGTTAGTTTTTGTGTTGTTACTTTTGCAACCTGATTTCAGTATGTCTATGCTTTTAACATATTCTTTTATTGGTCAAATGTTTATTGCATGTATACCACTTTTATACTTTCTATGCATAATAGGAATGGCCACAACTGGAACTACAATAGCTTACTTATGCCTCCCACATATAAAGCAAAGGATTTACAATTTTGTCTTTTTTACGCAACGCGATAACTTTCAAGTCACAAAATCATTAGAAGCATTCAAAAGAGGTCAATTAACTGGAGTTGGACCTGGTGAAGGTAGCGTAAAAGCCTCTCTTCCTGATTGTCATACAGATTTTGTGTTTTCTGTTTTAGCAGAAGAATTTGGTTTGATTACGTGCTTAGCCACATTGATGTTATTTGGTATCATTTCTGCCCGCTTGCTTTACGTTGCATATAGGGAAAATGAATTATTTAATCTGTTAGTGATTCTCGGTATCTCAATGCAATTCATCACACAATTCATAATAAACATAGGGGTAACATTGAGTGTTAATTCATAATAAACATAGGGGTAACATTGAGTGTTTTTCCTACCACCTTCTCTTTTATCTTCGAGCATCGCACTTGGCATAATGCTGTCTTTCAGTAGAAACCAAGCTATCGCATTAAAGTTTCGTGAGCGTGTTATGCTTGGAAGGTATATGGACTAAACTTGTACCGCTCACAACTATTATTGGTATCCCTCCAAAATGGGTATCTGTTCAGATGAGTGGCAAAATAAAGTAGACGAGAAAAGCAACTATAGGAACAAATGGGTGTCATGCAAGTAGCTGACACTGGTATCCAGTCTTTTTGCACAGTTCCATCAAAAACGTTGTAAAGCGCTTTCGTGTTTACCAACTTAGTGCCCAATGTGGATCCCAGACTGGGAGCAGAAAAAGGAGCACTGGAATTTTTGTT
>NZ_AWUH01000171.1:0-3320 GCF_000689175.1 Wolbachia endosymbiont of Glossina morsitans morsitans
TACTTTCAAGTATGGCGTTTTTTTATTCTAAACACTTAATAACCGCGATTTAGCTGCTTTTAAGCCGCAACTAATCTAAATTATAAACGTTAAGAAATTTACTAAAACAGAAAAAAAGGCAAAAGAAACCCTAGGGTAGCTAGTTATTCACTATCCATTTTTTAAGTTGGCGTTTTTTAATGTTTTAAATGCTTTACAAGCGTATTTCAGCTTGTGCAGGCAAAAACCCAGAAATTTGATAAAGACATAGAGTGCACATAGTGACAAAAAATTAAACATGAGACGCCAGATACGTGTAGTTTTTTTGTCATTTAATCTGTACAGAGAAGATAAATAAAATAGCTTCAGTTTCATGATAAGGGGGCTGGCGAGGTTTGTCAAGGAAGTTTTTTCGTTTCTGTTATATGGTTATGCAAGAAGTCTATTGTATGTTTACACTCTGCATTAAAGCTTTTAGTTAAGAGCATATCCATCCACCGCCGATAACTTGCTCATCTTTATACGCTACACAGGCTTGACCTGGACTGATGCCAAAGTAATCGTCGTTTAAAATGACACAGGCTTTATTTTTTTCGTCAGTTGAATGTATTGTTGCTAAACTCCCCGCATGTGATGATCTCAGCTTCACAGTTACTTCCATACCTTCCTTTGGTTGTTCTAACCAATTTAACTCTTTGATCAATATTTTTTTTTGCATTAATGCGTTGATCGGACCTACTATAACCTCATTATTCTCTGTATTAATTTTTATCACGTAAAGAGGTTCATTGTGTGCGATACCCAAGCCCTTTCTTTGCCCCACTGTAAAATTTACTATGCCACTGTGCTCGCCTAGCACTTTTCCATTCACATCCACAATTCTGCCTTTCTGTACGGATTGTGGAGCTAATTTAGCTATTGTTTTACTATAGCTTTCGGAAACAAAGCATATATCTTGACTGTCTGGCTTTTCAGAAATTTGTAAACTGAAATATTTTGCTAATTTTCTTATATCACTTTTATAGAACCCACCTAGCGGAAATCGCAAAAGCTTTAACTGCTCTTGAGTTGTAGCAAACAAAAAATAACTTTGATCTTTACTTTTATCAATACTTCTGCACAACTTTACCTCACCATTTTTTTCTAACCTTCTCACGTAATGTCCTGTTACGAGCACATCCGCACCAAGATTTTTTGTAACTTGCAATAGATCACGAAATTTTACCGTTTGGTTACATCTCACGCATGGTATGGGAGTTTCCCCACGCATATAGGTACTCGCAAAATCCTCTATTACTTCCTTTTTGAATATTTCCTCATAGTTTAAAATATAGTGAGGAAAGCCAACACTTTCAGCTACACGCTTAGCGTCATAAATATCCTGTCCAGCGCAGCATGCACCCTTTCTTGCGTTAGCATTACCGTCAGTGCCATAGAGTTGAAGAGTCACACCTATCACCTGGTACCCAAGGTTATGTAGCAGTGCTGCAGCAACCGAGCTATCAACTCCCCCGGACATTGCAACAACAGCCTTAGTCTGGTACGGAGTTTTATCTTTTAGCAGAGGTTCAATTTCAAATTCTTTTAGCATAATCGCCTTAATTTATAAACACAAACTTGGTGTCATGCAAGTAGCCAACACTGGAATCTAGTTTCTATTACACAATTTCATCGAAACAGCATACTTGTTTATAGTCAAATTTTCTGGATCCCAGTGTTGGCTACTTGGATGACATCTTTATGCTTGAGGTAAAATTTGCTATAAAATTCGATAAACTACCTTCAAAAATAATTTAATCTTGCTTGAATAAAACATGGCCAAAATAATCCATGTTTTCAAGCACTTTTCCACTACCTAAGGCAACACAACAAAGTGGGTCATCTGCAACACGAACCGGTAATTTTGTTGTTTCACTGATAACTTTACCTAGATTACGTAATAATCCACCACCACCGGATAAAACTATTCCTCTATCGACTATATCAGAAGAAAGTTCAGGTGGAGTGCTCTCCAGCGCAGTCTTAATAGCAGAAATTATCTGATGTACAGTCTCTATTAAACTCTCTGCAAATTGGTATTCTGATAAAAGCATTTCTTTTGGCATGCCACTCACTAAATCCCTGCCTTTAATTATCATTCCCTCTTTGTTATTTTCACCTGGCAGACTGGCTGAACCTATGCTTTTCTTAATTTTCTCAGCGGTTGTTTCACCGATTAATAACTTATGATTTTCACGAATATATGATTTTATTGCTTCATCCATAATATCGCCACCTACTCTGGCAGAACGTGAATAAACAATTCCGCCTAAAGAAATAATTGCAACTTCAGTTGTACCGCCTCCTATATCAACAATCATAGAACCCTCAGGTTCAGTAACCGGGAGCCCAGCTCCGATTGCTGCAGCCATTGGTTCCTCAATTAAAAATACTTCATTTGCACCAGCACTTTCTGCTGCATCTTGTATAGCACGCCTTTCAACTGGCGTGGATCCAGATGGAACGCATATGATAATATTAGGTTTATTAACAGTGAATTTTGTGTTTGCACTGCGTATGAAATATTTTAGCATTTCTTCCGCACTTTTAAAATCAGCAATGACTCCATCTTTTAAGGGCCTTATCGCCTCTATTTCTCCAGGCGTTTTTCCAAGCATCATTTTAGCTTTTTTACCAAAAGCATAAGGAACGTAACTTCCTTTTTCTTTTATTCTTGCTACAACTGAAGGCTCATCAAGCACTATTCCCTGATTTTTCTGATAAACTAAAGTGTTTGCAGTACCAAGGTCTATAGCAATATCGCTAGCAAACAAACCTTTGAAAGTAAAAAGGCTATAAAACTTTCCGGTTAATTTTCGAACAAAATTCATACATAACTCAAGAAAACCATTTATTAAGACAAATTATACTTTTCAGATAAGTAGTAAGTAACACACTCAACGTCTAAACCCTTACCTGTTACTTTTTTTAGCAGTTCCAGGCCACACTTTGCACTGTATGCATTTTGAGATAACCAACTGATAAGTAAACTAAAATCTCCTTTTACTATAGCACTTAATGATTCGTAATGATTCTTTTTAACGAAAGAGAAAATCTGCACAGCAGCAATTAAAGCAACAATTTTTATAGGAAAGTAGCCCATAACACCGCTTGCCCAATATTCATCTTGAAAATAAGTGTTTAGCTTATTTTTAGCTTTTACTGGAATTTTATAGTGCTTCATACCTTCCAACCACGCATCATGCAGGTCTTTGACTTCCAATGTGCCATTTATTATATCTTGTTCTAACTTAGTTCTCAACATAATATGAGCTAACAGACTAAATTCATCTGCATTTTTT
>NZ_AWUH01000172.1:0-2633 GCF_000689175.1 Wolbachia endosymbiont of Glossina morsitans morsitans
AATCAAATGCTATTTGCTTAATAAATTCACTGATGGCTAAATTTGAGATAGTTACATGAATTTACCATAAATCACCATCTCATAAAGTGTGATGCAACAAAGCCCACTGGGATCCAGGAATTTTATTAAGTTGGTAAGCATAAAAGTAGCCGTTTTATGTTAAAGCACAACGTTCTTCATGAGATTACGGTAAGGCTGGATTCCAGTGTCAAGCACTGGAATGACATCGTTTACTATGTGATATCGTGCCATATTGCAATGTTTGTACAGTTGTGGAATGAATCACGGTATGACGTAGGGCTATGCTAGTGTAGGTAGATCATATGAAGAAGTAGTAGCGTTGGGAATATTAGAAAAAAAATACTTACACTAAAAGAAACTTCAGTAGTAAATTCAAAAAGGAAGTTTAAATCCAGGTGGTAAACCCATCATACCTGCAAGATCAGGAGTTGCATTTGCCATATTTTCTTCTGCTTTTTTAATGGCATCATTAAATGCTGCTGTTACTAAATCCTCTACTATATCTTTTTCCTCATTTCTCATAAATTCTAAGTCTATGTTCACCTTTTTAGCTTTATAGCTACCTATTTTTATGACTTCCACTAATACAGAAACTTTGCCGCCACCAGAAATACCTTGAAACTCTTTTCCAATATATTTTTCTTGAGCTTCTGCAAGCTTTTTTTGCATCTCTTGCATTTGTTTCATTATTTGACTGAGATCCACAACTTACTCCTTATTTTCTATGTTAACTACTTTTGCACCTTTAGACGTGTCAAGTATATCCTTGACTGCAGGTGCATAATTTAAATTACTCACTTCCCTGTTTATATAACCCGTATCAACTGTAATAACCCACTCCTGCTGAGTCACCTGGTTTAAGTAATTTTTTAAATCATTGCAAAAATTAGTATCCAACTTAGATACAGCTTTTAATTTTAAATATCCAGGTTTACAATCTATTAATTGTAGATTATTACACAGTTGTTTGTAAAGATAAATTTGGTTACTCCGCCTTAATAGTTGCAAAATCTTATCAAAATCGTAATTTTGTTGTTTATTTTCCACATGGATCCCAGTGTCACGCACTGGGATGACAGAGTGGGGTTGTTGTTTACTTTCCACGTATTTTTTTGGATCTGAGTAGTCAGCTACTTGGATGACAGAGGGGGAAGGTGCAACAGGTCTGCCCTGTCTATTTCCTTGCTCTGCATTCTGTGAAAGAACTTTTTTGATCACCTGTTCTGGAGAAGGTAGATCAGAGAGATAGCAAAGACCAATTAGCATCATTTCAGCAGCAACATCGTTGCATGTTGAAGTTTTTATATCTTGAATACCTTTAAGCAACACCTTCCACAATCTCGAAAAAAATATTAAAGATCTCTTTATACTTAAATCTTTTATCCTATTCTTTTCATGCTCTGTAACTGCATTATCAATTTCTTTTGTAATCAAAAAACGGCATACTAACTGAATTGTTTGCAATAGACCTTCAAAAATACTAAGTGGGTTTGCTGTTTTTATCGCCTTGTCAAACACTAACAAAGCTTTCTGTAAATCACCTTCTAATATTGCCCCTAATAGATCGAATATAATATCTTTATCCACTAAGCCAAGTATGTCTGTCACATTTTTAGTGGATATTGCACCATCTTTGCTATATAGCACTGCTTGATTCATCAAAAACAAGGCGTTACGCATTGAATTTCCAGAGTGTCGTGCAATTAATTCTAATGCTCCCTTTTCAATGGAATAACTCTCTTTTCGTGCAACATCATTTAAACGTTCCACTATTTTAGCTACAGGAATGTTGTGTAAATCAAATCTTTGACAACGTGCAATAATAGTTATTGGTATCTTTTTTATTTCCGTAGTTGCTAAAATGAACTTTACACTAGATGGTGGCTCTTCTAGGGTTTTAAGTAATGCGTTAAATGCGCTGCTGGATAACATATGTACTTCATCTATAATGTAGACTTTGAATTTAGAGCTTATAGGTGAATAGCAAATATCTCCCAGGATTACTTTAATATCGTCAATGCTAGTGTGACTTGCTGCATCGATTTCAATTACATCTGGATGGCTTGAATTTTTTATTGCTAGACAATTTTCACATGATCCGCAAGGTTCAAAAATTGGCCCCAGGGAACAATTCAAACATAAAGCTATTATCCTTGCAGTGGTGGTTTTACCAACTCCACTACTACCAGAGAGCAGTATAGATTGTGGGATTTTGTTTAAAATAAAAGCATTTTCTAATACACGCACTAATATATCTTGACCTACTAGATCTTTGAAGCTACTAGGACGATGTTTTAATGCTATATTCATAGCCTCGGATAAAAGAAATAATGAAATAGGTATGCAACCCAAAAAGGTTCTGATATGGCTGCTTCTTTTCTGATCTGACCAAATTACAGAGTTTTTGCCTGCATACTTTATAAAATATTATACTTTTTTTTTTATTTAGCAAGGTATATCCTATATTAGTCTTATAATTTATATGTTAGACCTTTTGCAACATTACTTTGGAGTAAACAACTGTTACCTAAAATACTCTTCTTCTGTCATCCCAGTGCTTGACTACTTGGATCCAGAAAACTTAATTTTAAATGAATACATCAGGCTGTTGT
>NZ_AWUH01000172.1:2643-7105 GCF_000689175.1 Wolbachia endosymbiont of Glossina morsitans morsitans
TCCACTTGAAATAGTTGAATTTCAGATAGGAGAGCATTTATCTGATAACGATATAGTGAGGTTGGATGATGTATATGGAAGATTTTGAAATTCTAATGTTAAAGATACTCTATAAGTCTGCTAAATTTAAGGAAGAAAAAATCTCTAGTTTTTAAATAAAGAAAGTCTACAATTATACGAAGTTTACAAAAATATAATGTCTAACCTCAAAATATTTTGTAATGTCCATTGCCTTTGAAATTACTATGGCTGCTTGCTATTTGCGAGCAAGAAATGCCAGATTTTGCTCTATAATGACTTTGTTCTCTATTATCGGCATTGCCCTTGGAGTTGCAACACTAATAGTGGTGATGTCTGTGATGAACGGATTCAGAGCAAAGTTGCTTGACTCAATACTTGGCATTGATGGCCATATTAACGTTTATTTTGATAGGAACATAAATTCAGATTACTACGCAGTTTCAAAATCTATTGAGAGAATTCCTGGTATATTAAAAGCTACTCCTATGACCAATGATCAAGTTATTATTGTAGCAAATGGTAAAATTGCAGGTAGCGTAGTGCGAGGTGTGTCAACTAAAGATTTGCTTGATAGTACTGCCGTTACAAATAATGTAATTATAGGTGATGTAAAAAAATTTGATGAAGGGATAATAATAGGAGCACGCTTAGCAGAAGTTTTGAACATTGACTATGGCGACGAAATTACGTTTATATCATCTGAAGAATTTGATGCATTACTTGGTGAAATGCCGCGAATGAAAAAATATAAAGTTATAGCAATGTTTGATATGGGTATGTTTGAGTATGATAATACCTTGATATATATGCCTCTAAAATCAGCACAAGCCTTTTTTAATTATAAAAATAGCATAAAAAATATAGAAGTACTTGTAGACGACGTTACTAGAGCTGATAAGCTGGCAGATGCTATAGAAAAGGAAATAGGAATGGAAGCTGAAAGTTGGCAATCACAGCAAAGCCATTATTTTAGTGCTTTAAAAACTGAAAGAAATGTGATGTTTTTAAATTCTCACTTTGATTATAGTTGTAGCAGCGTTTTAATATTATCTCAAATTTTAATGATGATAGTGCAAGAAAAGAAATCCGCGATTGCAATTATGCGTACATTTGGTGCAACAAGTGGAAGCATTATGCGTATATTTTGCGCTTGTGGTCTATTAATCGGTTTTACGGGAACTTGTCTTGGCTGTATTATAGGTGTCGTTTTTTCTCTCAATATCGAAAGCATTAGAGTGTTTTTAGAAAACATTACTAACGTCAAGCTGTTTGATCCTATGATATACTTTTTTTCAAGTTTGCCAATGATATTAGTTTCTCAAGATGTAGTGAACATTTCTGCACTTGCATTATTCTTATCATTTTTAGCGACAATTGCTCCTGCATTGCAGGCAGCTGCACAAGATCCTGCGGAGATACTACGTTATGAATGATACTCAGCAAAAGTACATAGGTTGGTTCTTAATTGTATTGTTATTTACCGGTTACATCACAATAAATAACATAATCTTTTTAAAAATAAATCAGCAAGAGAGTGAAAACAATGTGAAAGCTTTAACGGAAAACATGGATGAATTTAGAATGTTGCTTGAAGTTAATCAATCTAGAATAGAAAAAAAGATATTTGACCTCAAGAGAAGTCAGCATACTCAATGTGAGCAAGGTGATAATAACTCAAGATGTAAGAACCTTGCAAAATTGCTATTACTTGTGGTTAAAATGAAGAATTCGTTATTGCGAGAAGCAAAATTTGATAACCATATAAATTCAATAAAGCCTTTGATATCAGAGCTTGACGATCCAGAGATAGAAAATGCAGTAGATGAATTAGAAAATTTGAAAGAGATAAATACCTTACACGAATTGAAGTTATCTTTTGAAAAAACTATTGATACTATCGATTACAACAAAAGTACATTGTCTAAAAAAATCATTTCAAACTGGATAAAGGTAGACGACCGAAATGATCCATTAAGAGTAAAATTCGCAGAAATTGAGGAGTCAATAAATGATAATGATTGGCAAAATATAACTGTTACAGTAAGCAATTTAACGCATTCAGAATTCAAGCCATGGCTGAATAAATTGAATGGTTTTATTGTAGCTTCTAAGAATATTTCAACAATATATCATCACTTATTACAATATATCTCATGATTTATTTTATAATTTTCGCTTTTTCGTTTTTATTTGGTATATGGGTCAAGGTAAGTGGTGAAGTAATAAAATTGGAATTAGGCAATTACACTATAAGTATTGATCTATATTTCATTATTTTTACTTGTGTAGTTTTATTATTTTTATTAATTACACTTGTACGCTTTTTTTCCTCCATTTCATCAACATTTGCCAACATAAGAAATAGAAGAAGGGATAGGGAAGAATTGCTTCTCTTTGAAGCTTTCTTTAGCATAGACTTAGACAATATAGAGAATGCCCAAAAGCTAGTTAAAAGTCTGAGTGAGGAGAGCGATAGGTTGTCTTTAATAAAGCTCTTTAACTCAGGTAAGACGGGAAATTACAGCTTTTTCAGTAACGGTTTAACAAATATTGCAAATAAAAATCGTAACTTAGCTCTACTTCTAGCCAATAAGCTGATTGTCCACCTCAAACAAGAAAAAGTAGTCTTTCAAAAATTTATAGAATATTGCTCTAGTTCAATTAACGATAAAATGCTATCTATTCCCTTTCAAATAGAGCATGGNATATTGAAAGAAGATTGGATTAATGCAATTTTGAGGTTGAAGGAAGCAGTTAAGTCCAATATTTTTCTCCCCTTTGAGCATAAAGAAATGTTTGCAGTGTTTTATTGCGCTTTAGCAAAGCAATATGAAAGTAAAGGAAATTTTAAGGAGGCTATAAAGTCTTTATTTAGTTATAGTGCAATTTTTCAGCCCATCAATTATTTAAAGGCAGAATTATATATTAAACTTGGAAAAATCAGAAAAGCTTCTGCAGTGCTAGAGGCAGAGTATACAGTAAATCCTACTCCTCAATCAGCTAAAATGTACATCAATTTAAATAGTAAAGGTGCTGAAAGACTATACAACTTACGCCCTGATTATTATTTTAGTTACTGTTTACTTGCTTTGTCCTCAATGAGTTCAGGTAAATATGATCTTGCAAGTCAATATTTAGACACTGCTATGAAANAAGCTAATTACATGTCAATCTACTTTATTGTAATACAACTCAAGGTTACATTGCAAGAACACGACAAGGTAATTTATTGGCTAAACAAGATGGGCTCAGCCTGATCCAGGCTGGAAGTGTAAAAATTGTAACAGGGAACTAGAACAATGGGATCATAAGTGTTCAAGTTGTAATAGTTTTAATTGTGTTTATTATATATTATAAAATTCCACAAAGTTTAGAAATTACCATTAGAGGTTGTCCACAAACCAAGGAATACGTAGTATATAAAGAAAGAATAGGTAAGAGATGAGGAAAAAATATCCAACAGATTTAAGTAGAAGGGAATGGGCAAGAATAGAAAAACACTTCAGAGTATCGTACAAGAAAGGAGGAAGGCCACCAAAATACAGTAAGTGTGAGATAGTAAATGCAATTCTTTATGTACTGCGCACAGGATGTCAATGGCGCTATTTACCACACGATTTTCCGCCGTGGAAGGCTGTGCATGAACAGTTTAGAAGATGGAAAAAGCAGGGAATTTTTGAGAAAATGAACTATGATATCACTAAATATAGTAGGTCAAAAATGGTAAGCCGAGCGCATGCATAGTAGACAGTCAATCGGTAAAAACCACGGAAAAAGGGGGTCAAAGGTTATGATGGTGCGAAAAAAGTAAACGGGAGAAAAAGACATATAATCACAGATACTCAAGGATTTGTGCTTGGCTGCTATGTAGGAGCTGCAAGCGAAAATGACAGAGGTGGGGTGAAGATGGCATTGGACAATATGAAGGAAAAATACAGCAATATTAAGAAAATGTGGGCTGATATGGGATACCAAGGAAAAGATTTAAAGGATTACGTAAAGAGAGAATATGGGATAGATATTGAAATTGTCAAAAGGCCTCCATGTAGGTTTTGGGTGCATAAAGATACACCACTAGAACTATTGCCACAACGGCATCCTGGATTTTCAGTACAGCCGAGAAGGTGGGTGGTAGAGAGGACTTTTGCTTGGATCAATAGAAATAGAAGGCTATCAAAGGAGTACGATTCACTTACAACATCTACTGAAAGTTTCATATATCTGGCTATGAGTAAAGTTGTGTTAAGTAGGGAATATGCTTGATTTACTGGTTTGTGGACAACCTCTTAGGCTACTTTCACATTGATATTGCTGAAGTTAGAGCACTTTCTTAATATAATCCTTATCTCCAAACAATAAACCTGCAAGTTTCTTAGCTAGACTTGGTCTTAATGTCAAAAAAACTTGCTTTTAGACACTAACAGTTATATATTTTAATAAA
>NZ_AWUH01000172.1:7115-8136 GCF_000689175.1 Wolbachia endosymbiont of Glossina morsitans morsitans
ACAGACCGTAATATGCTACTGGCCTGCTATAGCCATAAACACATAGATTTAAGTAAAAGGGAATGGGCAAGAATAGAAAAACACTTCAGAATATCGTACAAGAAAGAAGGAAGGCCACCAAAATACGGTAAGTGTGAGATAGTAAATGCAATTCTTTATATACTGCGCACAGGATGTCAATGGCGCTATTTACCACACGATTTTCCGCCGTGGAAGGCTGTGCATGAACAGTTTAGAAGATGGAAAAAGCAGGGAATTTTTGAGAAAATGAACTATGATATCACTAAATATAGTAGGTCAAAAATGGGAAGCCGAGCGCATGCATAGTGGACAGTCAATCGGTAAAAACCACGGAAAAGGGAGGGGCAAAGGTTATGATGGTGCGAAGAAGGTAAAGGGGAGAAAAAGACATATAATCACAGATACTCAAGGATTTGTGCTTGGTTGCTATGTAGGAGCTGCAAGCGAAAATGACAGAGATGGGGTGAAGATGGCATTGGACAATATGAAGGAAAAATACAGCAATATTAAGAAAATGTGGGCTGATATGGGATACCAAGGAAAAGATTTAAAGGATTACGTAAAGAGAGAATATGGGATAGATATTGAAATTGTCAAAAGGCCTCCATGTAGGTTTTGGGTGCATAAAGATACACCACTAGAACTATTGCCACAACGGGATCCTGGATTTTCAGTACAGCCGAGAAGGTGGGTGGTAGGGAGGACTTTTGCNNGGATCAATAGATATAAAAGGCTATCAAAGGAGTACGATTTACTTACAACATCTACTGAAAGTTTCATATTTGGCTATGAGTAAAGTTATGTTAAGTAGGGAATGTTGATTTACTGGTTTGTTGACAACCTCTGATATGCTGCCAACACTTATGTTCAAATTAAAAATGTCATTTATGATACTAGCCACTTCACGCTTTGAGTTTTTGTAAAATCCGCTGAGTGCTGCAATTATAGACTTAACCCTTGGACCAAATGTATCTGGCGTAACACCTTCTGGTAACGTGCT
>NZ_AWUH01000172.1:8147-11134 GCF_000689175.1 Wolbachia endosymbiont of Glossina morsitans morsitans
CCATTATCATGAATATTAATTTTAATATTACATTCTTTTCCTTGAGCATTCCACTTTAAAGTCATTTGATATGACCCATTAGCCACTTCATAAATTCTTGCCCCATCCTTATCAATTTGGCAACGTACCCCCCTTGTTTTTTGGTCAGGTAGTAGCAACGTAACTGTCTTTACATCGTACTTTTTGCACATATTACCACTTAGAATATCATGCAATTTTACTTCTTTTATATAATCGTTCAGCGCAATTCTTATGACAGGCTTAACACTGTTATCTATATTTTTAGTTTCTCTTAATTTTATAAGCTTTGCATCAATATTTTTAGATATCTCTTCTTCAATTTGTTTAGCAGCTTTGCCTACAATTTCCCGACCATGATATTTGTTCTCCTCAGCAGTATATCTATACATACCATCGCTATTCTTATGAACATGAGGTTTCACTATTACTTTATTAGTAGTATTAGTAGAAGGGTTGTTCTGATCTACAAAGAACCTCTTCCATGTTTCTTCATCATCAAGAGTGACGTACCTACATTTATCCTTATTCGGTATTGACCCAGATACGCTACCAGCAGCAATATTTTGATCAACAATCAAAGATACAGTTTCATTACTATCTAACATATATGCCTGCATTATCCTTAATACACAAATGTCAACATACGAGCATTATCTCAATTAATCAATATAAATTATGACGTTTAATGTTGAAAGCTCAAATACTCCTTTGCTTGATCGGCTAGAACGCGCCCTCTTGGTGTGCGCTTTACAAAACTAATTTTGATTAAATAAGGTTCTACTGTTTCTTCAATATTGCCAACATCTTCGGATAGCGCAATAGATATGGTGTCAATTCCAACAGGGCCTGAAGTGTTGAATAAAAATCTTAGATAATTCATATCAAGTTTATTGAGTCCCATTTTATCTACACCCAATTTTAGTAATACAGAATCAGCGACTTCATAAGTGATTTTTTTATCATCTTTCACTTCAACAAAATCCCTTATTCTTCTGAGTAACCTCAAAGCAATNCTTGGAGTGCCGCGCGCACGGCAGGCAATTTCCCGTGCTGCATCCTCTTCAATTTCAGCAGAAAGAACTCTTGCGCCTCTTTTTATAATATTAATCAGCTCCTCAAAGGAATAAAACTCAAGATGCAAAGGAATGCCAAAACGATCTCTGAGTGGCGCAGAAAGTAATTCCAGCCGTGTTGTTGCTCCAATTAGCGTAAATGGTGGTAGATCCATCCTTAAAGTGCGAGTAGATGGACCTTCACCTACTAATATGTCCAAGCAAAAATCTTCCATAGCAGTATATAAAACTTCTTCGATGCTGCGATTTAATCTATGGATTTCGTCGATAAATAGAACATCTTTTGCATTTAAAGTGGTGAGCACTGCAGCCAAGTCCCCAGCTTTACTAAGTAAAGGACCAGAAGTTGCGCGAAAGCTAACTCTTAATTCTTTAGAAACAATTTGTGCTAAAGTTGTTTTGCCAAGCCCTGGAGGACTTAAGTACAATAAGACGTGATCTAAAGCTTCAGTTCTCGTCTGTGCAGTGTTTATAAACACTTTTAAATTTTGTATTAAGTCTTTTTGCCCGACAAAATCATCAAGTTGCTCAGGCCTGATGTTGATATTGCGTGCATCTTCAGTATATTCTTTATCGCACGATATTGATTTCATAATGTTGAGAGCTCCTTAAGCGCTATGCGAATAATATCCTTAGTGCCCAGATTTGACGATTCGTCTTGTATTTTTTTTATCGTATCATAAGCTTTCATTTTTTCATACCCAAGATTGATCAAAGCTGAAAGTGCATCTTCATTGATTGGATTAAAGTTATTGTTATTTATTTCTAGTTTACTTACTTTGCCACTCAATTCAGTGATGATTCGATTTATGAGTTTCAGGCCAAGTCCACTCATCTTGAGTGTTACTTTATCTTCATTCATAATTGCCAAAAATAGCTGTTCTGGAGTTAATTTACTCAAAATTGACATTGCAGTTTTATAGTTAACGCCGCTTACTTTNACAAGCAACCTCAAGCACTGCTGTTCTTCTTTGTTTATAAAACCATATAGCTGAGTAGTGTTTTCTCTGTTATTTGCTTCCAATTGCACAAGCACTTAAANTTTTGGCTGAAAGATACACCATATAGCCAACATCATTCACATTCAGGATTATGTGATCACTGCGCACTTCATCAACTATTCCACTTAGATTTCCTATCATTTTTAGTACTATATAGGGTTCAGTTTAAATACTCCTGGATCTTAGGTCAAGCAAACGAATATTATAACAGGGAAACGTGGTTAAAAAACCACTTGACACCCTTCGCCAGCCCCCTTATCATGAAACTGAAGCTATTTATTTATCTTCTTTGTACAGATTAAATGACAAAAAAACTCAACGTATTTGGCGTCTCACAACATTTCTAGCTATATAAGCTTAAACGCGCTTATAAAGCGTTCAAGACAGTATAGATTTGCAGGATTCAAGAGTGACAACTACCTAACACGGGGTTTCTTTTGCCTTTTTTTCTGCTTAGTAAATTTCCTAAACATTTAAACTAAGATGAGTTGCATTTAAAAGCAGCTAAATTGCAGTGTTTAAGACTTTAAAGAACGCCAATACTGAAAATAGATAATAACCGGGACTTCTTTTGCCTTTTATTTCATTTGGTAAATTTCTTAATGTTTATGGCTAAACGACAATCGTCATCCCGCTACTCGTTAGCGGGATCTATGCTAAGAGATACCGCGAATGAATCGCGCGGTATGACGGTCTGCGGCGGCATGACGATAAGGTTTATACCTTGTCATCCCAGTGCCCAGACTCTGGGATCCAGCCTTTTCATAATCATCAAAACGTTGTATTTTAACATAAAACGGCTACTTTTATACTTAGAGGTTGTCCACAAACCAAGGAATACGTAGTATATAAAGAAAGAATATTGAGGTAAGAGATGAGGAAAAAATATCCA
>NZ_AWUH01000172.1:11185-13584 GCF_000689175.1 Wolbachia endosymbiont of Glossina morsitans morsitans
GTTTAGTAAAGAACCGGCATCATTTCAGCATGTGATTAGAGAAAAAGAACCAGTTTCAACGACAGAAAGTAATAAAAATTTATTGAGTGGAGCTTGTAAGCAACCAAACAAAAGTCTAATTTCATTTATTCATAAAGTTAAGAAAGTAAAGGTGATAAGGAAAGAAGTTAAACCATGGGGATTTTGTAGTATAATTTTAATGAGCGAAAATTTTCTTATAAAATATCTTTTTATCAATCCATTAAGCTGCACTTCTAAGCAATTCCATCACTATAGAGATGAATACCATATAGTGCTATCAGGAGTTGGATATGTTAGTTTAGAAGACAAAGAATATGCTATAGCAAAGGACCATATGATAGAAATCCCAAGGGAATTTTCCCATAGGATTGAAAATAGAAGCACAAGCTTTCCACTTGAAATAGTTGAATTTCAGATAGGAGAGCATTTATCTGATAATGATATAGTGAGATTGGATGATGTATATGGAAGAATATGGTAACGCCATAAATGCATTTGTTGGCAATTTATAATATGGGTGTAGCTGCTTTATGTAAAAAATAATATTTACTAAATCTTAATATTTTAAACCTATACCCATATTTTAATAAATAATGAGTTGTAATTAATATGAAGGATCCATTTAAAAATGACAATTATAGAGAAAATCTCGGTTTCCTTAAAGAAGCTATAAAAGCAAGAAATGAGTTAGTAACTATGAGACATTATAATAAAACGGTAAGGGATTTATCTCAGGCATTAAAGCGTTTTACAGATAAGGCAGAAGATGTAGCTAAGTTTGTTATACGTAGTGACTCAATTGATTATGTAAAATCGATGAATGGAAAGCCATCAGGTCTTAAGATATTAAAGGAAATATTGAATAGAATCTCGGGAAGAAATGTTCCAGTTAAGAATATAAGTAGTTTTATTGATAAATTACCTCCTCCTACTTCAATGACAATCTTTGAATATCTAGAGGCTTATCGTAAAATTTCAGGTTTGGAGCAAGTTGAAAGAGGAAATATTGCAATAGCTCCAGAAAAGCCAGAACGCAGTTTTCTAAAAGAAGATAGACAAGTAGAAGTTAATTATAATGATTCAGGCCATGGAAATTCATTAGATGAAAAGCCTGGATACACAGAGATATCAAATTATCAAGAGAAGAAGAGTAAAATTTTAACAGAAAATTCACAAAGTTCAAAATCGCCTAGAGAAGAGCTAATTTATGTAACAGTTCCTAAAGAACATATGGAAGCAAAAAGAGAACTTAAACAAAAACAACAATCTAAACCTCCAATATTGCCAAAACCATCAATAGCACCCCCATTGCCAAAAAAAAATGTTTACTGCTGGTCAAGAAGTTAAAGAGAAACCAAAAGTAGTAGGAACTGTTCCCAAATCAACTAAAGATAAACCTGAATTACCACTAAAACTTAAAAAGTTAGGTCATACTGATCAAAAATCAAGCACAAAGCTAGAAATGGTAGTATCTTCTATGGAAAAAGAAATTAATTATAATATCGATGTTAAAGTACAAGAGATAAGAAAAAAATTCAAACAAAATCAAGCAAAAGAAAGTCCTAATGCGCAAAGTATTGAATATAGATGTGGAGAAAAAAACTAGGCCATCACCAAAAGTTGCTTCCCAATCTCGCTTATTTCCAATGAGGGATAAAATATCTGAGATGAATCCCTTATCAGCAAAATCTGATAAGCAATTCCATCACTATAGAGATGAATACCATATAGTGCTATCAGGAGTTGGATATGTTAGTTTAGAAGACAAAGAATATGCTATAGCAAAGGATCATATGATAGAAATCCCAAGGGAAGTTTCCCATAGGATTGAAAATAGAAGCACAAGCTTTCCACTTGAAATAGTTGAATTTCAGATAGGAGAGCATTTATCTGATAATGATATAGTGAGATTGGATGATGTATATGGAAGATTTTGAAATTCTAATGTTAAAGATACTCTATAAGTCTGCTAAATTTAAGGAAGCAAAAATCTCTAGTTTTTAAATAAAGGAAAGTCTACAATTATACGAAGTTTCAAAAATATAATGTCTAACCTCAAAATATTTTGTAATGTCCATTGCCTTTGAAATTACTATGGCTGCTTGCTATTTGCGAGCAAGAAATGCCAGATTTTGCTCTATAATGAGTTTGTTCTGTATTATCGGCATTGCCCTTGGAGTTGCAACACTAATAGTGGTGATGTCTGTGATGAACGGATTCAGAGCAAAGTTGCTTGACTCAATACTTGGCATTGATGGCCATATTAACGTTTATTTTGATAGGAACATAAATTCAGATTACTACGCAGTTTCAAAATCTATTGAGAGAATTTAGAATGTTGCTTGAAGTTAATCAATCTAGAATAGAAAAAAAGATAT